>CAYJOH010000321.1:0-3643 GCA_964371685.1 uncultured Anaerolineaceae bacterium | reverse complement strand
GCCGCCGTCTCCGGGGAGTGGCACAGCAGCGTCACGGGCTCCCGCTGCGCGACGATCGCGGCGAGGGTCGTCCCCCAGGCGCCGGCCCCCACCACCGCGACGCGCGCGGGCCCGGGGTCCGGGCGGCGGGTCTCCCCTGCCCTGCCCATCAGCCCCGGCGCGCCTTCGAGGGGCGCTTGCGTGGCAGCTTCGCGCGAACCTGCTCGCGGAACACGAGCCGGATCGGCGTGCCGGTGAAGTCGTACGCGTCGCGCAGCCGGTTCTCGAGGTAGCGCCGGTAC
Source organism: uncultured Anaerolineaceae bacterium (assembly GCA_964371685.1). Classification (GTDB taxonomy): domain Bacteria; phylum Chloroflexota; class Limnocylindria; order Limnocylindrales; family CSP1-4; genus CAIXZV01. The sequence goes on along the minus strand of CAYJOH010000321.1, from coordinate 3,362 downwards.
GAGAAGTGGATCGAGGCCGGGTCCGTCGCGAACAGCACGAACGTCGGCGGCGCCACGCCGGCCTGGGTGGCGTAGCGGATCTTGGCGCGCCGCCCGTGGACCATCGCCGGCGGCGTCCGCTCCACGGCGGCCGCCACCAGCCGGTTCAGCTCGCCCGTGGAGATGCGCTTGCGCCGCTCGCCCCACACGTCCACGGCCAGCTCGAGGACCTTGCGCACGCGTTGGCCGGTCTTCGCGCTGATCGACACGATCGGGGCGTAGTCGATGAACGGCAGCTCGCGCCGCAGGGTGGCCACGAACTCGTCGAACGACTTGTGGGTCTTGTCCTCCACGATGTCCCACTTGTTGACCGCGATGACCAGGCCGCGGCCCTCCTCCACCACGTACCCCGCGACGTGCGCGTCCTGAGCGGTCAGCCCGTCCTGGGCGTCGAGCACCAGCACCGCCACGTCCGCCCGGGTGATCGCCTTGAGCGCCCGGAGCGTGGAATAGCGCTCCGCGGCCGGACCGGAGGCCACCTTGCCGCGCCGCCGGATGCCCGCGGTGTCGATCAGCACGACCTCGCTGCGGCCCCACGGGATCGTGGTGTCGATGGCGTCGCGCGTGGTACCGGGCGTCTCGGAGACGATGGTGCGGGTCTCGCCGAGCAGCGCGTTGAGCAGGCTGGACTTGCCGACGTTCGGCCGGCCGACGAACGCGATCGCGGGCGGCTCGTCGTCCTCGGCGGCCATCGCGGCGTCCCAGCGTGCCGAGACGTCCTGGGCGGAACCCGGCGATCCGGCGGCGCCCTCGGTCCCGTCGGCCCCTTCGGCGTCCTCGTCCGCCTCGTCGTCGTCCGGCGGGTTGGCGGCGTCGCCGACGACGTAGGGATCGGGCCGGGCGCGGGCCATCTCCTTGGCCCAGGCCTCGGCCTCCGCCTCGCGGGCCTTGCGCGCGATCTCCGCGTCGCTCTCGGGCGGCAGCGCCCACACCACGGCGTCGAGCAGGTCGGCCACCCCGCGCCCGTGGCTGGCCGAGATCGCGAACGTGTCCTCCCAGCCGAAGGCGTAGAACTCCACGGCGTCCAGCTCGCGCTGCGCGTTGTCGGCCTTGTTGGCGGCGACCAGCACCGGCTTCGTCGTGCGGCGCAGCAGCTCGGCGGCGTCCTCGTCCGCGGGCGTGGGTCCCGCGACCGCGTCCACGAGGAACACGATCACGTCCGCCTCGCTGATCGCGAGCCGCGCCTGGAGCTGGACCTGCTCCTCGATCGCGTCGCCCGGCGCGACCTCGAGACCACCCGTGTCCACGACCACGAACCGGCGGCCGTTCCACTCCGCGTCGCCGTACAGCCGGTCGCGGGTCGTGCGCGCCCGGTCCTCCACGATCGCCGCCCGCGCATCACCGACGACCCGGTTGAACAGCGTGCTCTTGCCAACATTCGGTCGGCCGACGAAAGCAACGACCGGCAGTCCGGCGGAGCGGGCGGCCACCGTCAGCCCGCGCCGACGGGCGCGTGCACGAGGGCCGGCAGCGACGTCGTTCGACCGGCGGGGGTGGCGGCAGCGTCGAGCGCCTGGCGGGCGAGCGTCGCCGCGCGGTCGCGGACCTCGTCCGTGCCGGCGAGGGAGTAGATCCGCTCGGCGACGTCGCGCAGGTCCTCGATCGGCGTGGACGTGCCGCCCGTGACCCCGACCACCCGGGCGTCCGCGAACGGCGCCGGGTCGGCCAGGTCGCGCGCGTTCTCGATCTGCATCGCCGGCGTGCCCACGATCCCGCACAGCCGGGTGAGCTCCTTGGTGTTCGCCGAGTGCCGGCCACCGACGACGACCATCAGGTCGACGGCGCGCGCGGTCTCCATCGTGTCCTCCTGGCGCCGGATCGTGACCGGGCAGACCGTGTTCATGATCCGCAGCTCGTGGGCGCGAGAGACCATGAACGCGGCCAGCTTCTCGAACTTCCAGGGCGGCTGCGTGGACTGGGTGATCAGCGCCATCCGCTTGCGGCGCGGGATCCGCTCCCAGTCCTCCTCCTCGTCCACCACGATCGCGTCGGGCGCGAAGCCCAGCAGCCCCACGACCTCGGGGTGCTTGGGCGTGCCGAGCAGGACGATGGTGTAGCCCTCTTCGACCAGCTCCTCGAGCTGGCGCTGCTCCTGGATCACCCAGGTGCAGGTGCCGTCGATGACCTCGAGGCCGCGGGACTCCGCGCGGTCGATGACCTCCGGCTTGACGCCGTGGGCGCGGATGACGACGGCGGCGCCGTGATCCACGTCGTCGAGCGTGTCCACGCTGCGGACGCCGATCTGCTGGAGCTGGCTGATCACGCCCTCGTTGTGGACGACCTGGCCGAGGGTGTGGGTGGCCTTGCCGGCCGCGGCCGACTCCTTCGCCTTGTCGATCGCCTCGCGCACGCCGTAGCAGAACCCGGTGCGCTTCGCGATTCTCACTTCCTGGACGCTTCCCATACGCGACCGATGTTCGCACACCCCTGCCGATCCCGCCGTCGTGAGCGGGGCGGGAGCGGGGGCGCGGTGGTCAGGCTCCGGGGGCTGCCTCGTCGCGGACGGCGCCGGCGTAGACGCCGCGGTGGCGCTCGTCGAGCTGCTCGGCGATGCGGCCCATGATCGCGGCCGTGGCGATGCCCTTCGCGACCCGCCTGTCGGCGTCCGGCGGCACGAGGTCCGCCGCCAGGAACGGCTCGCCGATGCGGACCGTGATCGTGCGGCGCGGGAACGGCATCGGCAGCTTGCGGCCCTTGGGCCACACGGCGTCCGAGTTGTTGACGCCGATCGGCAGGATGGCCGCACCGGTTCGCAGGGCGAGCGTGGCGAGGCCGTCCTTGGCCTCCTGGAGCGTGCCGCTCGGGCTGCGGGTGCCCTCCGGGAAGATCATCAGCACGTAGCCGGCCTCGAGGATCCGGGTGGCCAGCCGGTACGCCTCGATGTCCGCCGTGGCGCGGTCCACCGGGTGGACGCCGCCGTGGGCCGCCAGCCAGCCGAAGCCGGGCCAGTCGAACAGCTCCTTCTTCCCCAGCCAGTGGATCCGGCGGCCGCGCAGCCCGGGCGTGATCCAGGCGCCGACGACGACCGGGTCCGCGTTCGAGATGTGGTTGGCGGCGAGGATGACGGCGCCGGTCCGCGGGATGCGGTCGAGGCCCTCGACCCGGACGTTCGCGAACAGGCGTGCCCCGATCCGCGAGACGAGCGCGACCATCCGCACGAGCATCGTCTTGTCGTTGTCGAGGCGCATCGCGACGTCGAGCAGCGGGTTGCGACGCCGGGTGGGCAATGCAGCGGGCTTCACCGGGGTCGCGGGCTTCGGCGGCACCATCGCGGGGGTCGCGGGGGTCGCGGGGGTCGCGGGGGTCGCGGGGGTCGCGGGGGT
>CAYJOH010000320.1:0-3645 GCA_964371685.1 uncultured Anaerolineaceae bacterium | reverse complement strand
GGCGGCGCCGTGACCGGGATCGAGGAGTCGTCCCTGCGGGCGCTCGCCAAGCTCGAGCAGGTGCTGCCGCCGCGGCTCCGGCGCCAGGTCAGCACGCTCCAGGGGGTCACGGTCCACGTTCGGCGGCGCATGACCGGCCCGACCGTGGATCCCGAGACGCTGACGGAGCTCGCGAGGCTGTGCCGCGAGCACTTCGGCCTGCGGTTCGACTACTCCGACCGACGCCAGGAGGCGTCGCAGCGGCGCGTGGAGCCGTACCGGATCGTGAACGCGGGGCTGCGCTGGTACCTCGTCGCGTGGGACCTCGACCGCGCCGACTGGCGGACGTTCCGGGTGGACCGGATCAGGCCCGGGATGTCACCCGGCCCGCGGTTCACGCCGCGCCCCCTGACCGACGCCGAGGTGGAGGCGCTCGTCGCGCGCGGCGTCCCGCCCGAGGCCAGGCGTCACCAGGCGCGCGTCCTCGTCCACGCGCCGGCCGCCGAGCTGGCGGAGCGGGTCGGGCCCTGGGCGGGCGCGATCACCGCCGTCGACGACGCGTCGTGCATCCTCGACACCGGCGCCGACAACGTGGAGCAGCTCGCGGCCTGGCTGGGCTTCCTCGGGGCGGACTTCACGGTCAGCGAACCGCCGGAGCTCGTCGAGCAGCTGCGACGGCTGGCGGCGCGGTATGCGGCGGCCGCGGGCGAGACCGACGCCTACGGGGGGTCCTCGGGCGGCACGAGATCGCAATCGGGCGTGGTGCACAGCTCGAGACCCAGCTGATCCAGGCCCTCCGCGAGCGGGGTGAAGCCGAGCAGTCCGCCGAACGAGCGGCTGGTCACGCCCGCCGGGATGCCGCGCACGAGGACCACGCCGCCCGAGTCCCCGGGGGCGACGGGGATGCGCGCGGCGATCATGCACGGGAAGTAGTCGCCGTCCTCGGCGCGGAGGTACTCGCCCTTCTCGGCCACCGACCCCGTCCGGTACGTGTCGCGACCGTTGATCTCGACGGGGTCGCCGATCGCGATGTCGTCACAGCCCAGTGGCAGCGTCCCGGGCTCGACGGTCCGGTAGCCTCCCGTGCCCAGGTCGACGAGGTTCAGGTGCCCCCACGGGATGCGATCGGGGGCGACCACGAGGTAGTTGAGGTCCGACGATGCGCACCTGTGCCCGGGATGGGGGCAGCTGGCGTCCCGGGCCGCCGGTCCGAACACGCCGCGCACCGTGGTGCCATCCGGGTCATAGGCCACCGTGCCCTCGGCCGTGCAGTGACCGGTGGACGTGAGCACGATCGTGTCGCCGCGGCGGGCGTACACCCCGCCGGCGCAGTACCCCCACAGCTGCTGGCCGGCGAGGACCGGAGGGTCGTACACGGGCGTCGCACGCCGCGGCGTCGCGACGGCGCCCACGATCCAGAAGGCGCCGGCTCCGAGCAGCAGGCCCGCCGCCACGACCACGAGGAGACGAAAGCGGCGTCGCGGAGCGGGCAAACCGGGCGAGCGAACCATGCATCGACAACCCTACACACGCCCGGGCAGAAGAGCGGATCGCACCCCCTTGTACCTTTGTAGCCAGATGGATGGCTACGGCGATCAACGGTCATCCGAGCTGACGGTCTCCCCGCGCCACCGGAGACGCATGATCGACGCGAGGTACGCCGCGATGCGACGACGGATCCCAAAGAACCCGGTCCGGAGCGGGTCTGATGGGTGACCCGGCCGGGACGGTCGTCGGGATCGGGGAGCTGCTATGGGACCTGCTGCCCGGCGGTCCGCGGCTGGGTGGCGCACCGTTCAACGTCGTCGCGCACCTGGCCCGGTTCGGTTGCCGGACCGTGTACGTCAGCGCGGTCGGCCGGGACGACCGGGGACGCGAGGCCGCGGGGGGGGTTGCCCGGCTCGGCGTGGCGACCACGCACCTGCAGGTCAACGACCTCCCGACCGGGGTCGTCCGCGTCCGGCTCGATGCGCAGGGCGTGCCGGACTACGAGATCGTCTCGCCAGCGGCCTACGAGGTCCTCGGCCCGCTGGACGCGGAGAGGCTCGCATCCGTGGGCGATATCGACCTCCTCGTGTTCGGCACCCTCGCCCAGCGCTTCGCGGGCATGCGCGAGGCCACGCGGCAGGTCGTCCAGGCGGCCCGCGACGCCCCGCGGCTGTACGACGTTAACCTCCGGACGGGGTGCTGGGACGCCGGGCTCGTGGAGCGGCTGCTGGACATCGCGACCGTCGTCAAGCTGAACGACGACGAGCGGCGGGTCCTGGCCGGCGTGCTGGGCCTGCCGGCGTCGCCCACGGAGCGGTTCGCCCGTGCCCTGGCGGAGCGGTACGGGCTCCGTGGCGCGTGCGTGACCCACGGGCCGGCCGGCGCCACGCTGCTGCTCGACGGCGCCTGCGATGAGGCGCCCTCGCCACCGGTCGAAGTGGTGGACACGGTGGGGGCGGGCGATGCGTTCGCCGCGGCGCTCGGGTATGGGCTCATCCATCGCTGGGACGTCACGGAGATCCTGTCGGTGGCCACCCGTCTCGGTGCGCTCGTGGCCTCGCGCGAAGGGGCGACGCCCCACTGGGAGCTCGCCGAGATCGGGCTGGGCGGCCCTCAGCCCGGCGGCGCGAGGTGGCGGCGGCAGCGCGCCTGGTAGGTCTCCGTGCCGCCGACGTTGGCGGCCACGAGGTCGTCCGGCCCGGCCGGCGTCGCCGCGAGCTTGACGTGGAACACGGCCTCCTCGCCGCACACCGTGCAGATCGCGGTGAGCTTGTCCACCCGCTCGGCGAGCGCCATCAGCGAGGGCAGCGGCTCGAACGGGCGCCCGTCGAACGTGACGTCCAGCCCGGCGACGATCACGGTCAGGCCGCGATCCGCGAGCCGGCCGACGACCCCGACCAGGTCCGGTCCGAAGAACTGCGCCTCGTCGATCGCCACCACGTCCGTGCCGTGGGGGACGGCCGCCTCGAGGTCCGCGGGCGCGGCGGCAGCCAGCGATGGGAAGTCGAGGCCCGCGTGCGACGCGAGCCGGTCGGCGCCGTGGCGGGTGTCCAGCGCGTGGTTGAACACCACGACCTGTCGGCCCGCGATGACGGCACGCCGGACGCGCCGCAGCAGCTCCTCGGTCTTGCCGGCGAACATCGGCCCGCAGATCACCTCGACCCGCCCGATCCCGTGCATGTACGCAGCATCGCACCGCGGCGCCGCGATTTCGAGAGGGACGCCCAGCGGCTGCTATCGTCGTCGCATGGGACTCGGCTTCGGACTCCTGTCCGCCCAGCTCCGGCCGGGCGAGACCGACTGGACGCGCGCCTACGACGAGACCGTGCGGCTGGCGGTCGAGGCGGAGCGGCTCGGTTTCGGCTCCGTGTGGACCACCGAGCACCACTTCGTCGACGACGGCTACATGCCCTCGCTGCTCGTCGTCAGCGCCGCGCTCGCGCAGGCGACGTCGCGGATCGGGATCGGCACAGGCGTCGTCCTGGCGCCGATGCACCACCCGCTCCGGCTGGCCGAGGACGCGGCCACCGTCCAGCTCCTCAGCCACGGGCGTCTGACGCTGGGCCTCGGCCTGGGCTGGTCGGAGGCCGAGTACGCGGGCCTGGGCTCTGATGCGCGCCGACGCGGCGCGGCGATGGACGAGATCCTCCGGATCCTGCCGCAGGCCTGGACCGGCGA
>CAYJOH010000319.1:0-3648 GCA_964371685.1 uncultured Anaerolineaceae bacterium | reverse complement strand
CCGTCGGTGCTGATCGTGTAGCGCACGCCGTTGCGGTGGAACTGGTCGAAGATCCAGCGGAACTCCTCCCAGCTGGACACGACGCCGGTGTTGAGGTTCGAGGTGGGGCAGATCTCGAGCACGATCCCCCGCTCCCGGAGCATCGCCATCGCCCGCGGGTCGTAGGCCGCCTTCACCCCATGGCCGATGCGGTCGGGCTCGAGGAGCTCGATGACCCGGGCGACCTCCTCCACGGGCCCCGACTCGCCGGTGTGGATCGTGATCCCGAGCCCGTACTGGCGGGCGCGACGGAACAGCCGGCGGTAGTCCGCCACACGGAACGTGGCCGACTCCGGGCCCGCGATGTCGATACCGACGACGCCACGGTCCCGCCAGGCGATCGCCTTCTCCGCGATGATCTCGTTGAGCTCGTAGGGGAAGGCGCGGTCGAGGCAGAAGATGAGCCCCGGCTTGACCGGGTACTCGAGGGTCGCCTTGTCCATGCCCCGGACGGCGGCCGCGATGATGTGGTCCAGGTCCTGCTCGCCGCCGCGGTTGCGCTTCATGGGGTTGAAGCGGAGCTCCGTGGTGGTGATGTTGTTCTTGCGGTAGGCGCCGCCGATGACCTCGTACACGGCGCGCTCGACGGCGATCGGGCTGGACTGGATGAGCTCCGTCCAGTGGAACAGCTGCAGGTAGCCGTCGAAGCTCTTGGGGCGCCGAGGATGGACCGTGATCAGGTCGCGGAAGTCCCAGTAGTCGCGGGTCGGGAGCTTGATCCCCTGGGCGTGGGCGATCGACCACATGATCGCCGGGGTGACGGCCGCGCCGAGGTGGCAGTGGAGCTCGGCGAGGGGAACCTTCCGGCTGAGGTGCGCTGCCATGGCCTCGAAGGATAGCGGAGCCGGGGCCGGCCGCGGGCTGGGGCCTGGCGAGATGGCGGCCGAGCGAACGCGGCCCGCGGTGCCCGACGTCAGCCGATGCAGACGTCGTAGCTGGTGCCGCGCGTGTCGGGCTCGGGCGCGAGCGTGCCACCGGGGACGGTCCGGATGACGTCGATGCGGTAGACGGCCGGGATGAGGCCGCCCGACGGCAGCGCGAGGAGGGCCAGGCCGTCGTCGCCGGGCAGCATCGCCCGCGTCTCGATCCGGGTGTAGCCGTCGGGGGCGGTGAGCCGGATGTCCACGACTCGATGCGGGTCGGGGAGGAGCAGCCCGACGAGCGGCGTCGTGCCGGTGACCTGGGCCTGCCCGCCGCACGTGCCGCGCATCCGGCCCGGTCGCAGGTCGGCATCGGTGACGATCGGCTCGCCCGCGATCTCGTCCGGGTGGTCGGCCAGGCGTGACCAGCGGCGCAGGGTCTCGAGCGGCAAGCGATGAGGCGCCATCATGCCGGGCGGGACGATCTCGAGGTACCGCACGCTCGACCCGGGTTCGCCGCTGCCGGTCCGCCAGCTTGCCCACACGCGATACGTGCCTGCCGCGAAGGGCCGTCCGCCGTCCACGTGCGCCACGATGCCCATCCGGTCCGACTCCTCCAGCGGCACGGCGAAGGGACCGGCCGCGAGCGGGAGCTGCTCGATCCGGGCGGCGACCGTGGCCCCGATCGGCGATACGAGATCGAGCGTGAGGCTGGTCTGGGTCGCGCCGGATGGCAGGACCACGCCCACACCGGCGACGTGGTCGGACGTGACCCGACCCACCGCCCAGGCCGGCAGGTCGATGCCCGGCGACAGCCACGCCTCGCGCTCCCCCAGGCGCGCGCCGGGAAGACCCAGCGCATCCACGGGGATCGGCCTGCCATCGGCGACGACGAACAGGCCCTCGCCCAGCCCGCTGACCTGCGCAGCGAGGTCCGCCGGCAGCGTGGCACCGTCGCCCGGGTCGACGGCATCGCCCGGCGACGGGTCGCCGGGAACGACGAGCACGACTCGATCGATCGACCGCCCGAGCAGCACATCGATCCGGTAGGTCCCCGCCGGCCACGGCGCCCCGGGCACGCCCCTGGAGGTCACCGGCTTCCACAGCCGGGCGCCCGGTTCGGGCCCGGCGATGGCGACGGCGGGCAGGCGACGCGGGATCCCGCCGGTGTCCATCCGCCAGATCCGCATGTCCAACGGCAGCGCGTCTGCCGGCGTGGTGATCCCCAGCGCGACCACGGTGTCGCCGTCCAGCGCCACGGGCGCGGATGCGGCCACGGTCCTCGTGTCGGCCGCGATGGCGTAGCCGGTGTCGTCGATCGGTGTCCAGCGCTCCTCGAGCGAGTCGACCGGGCCGGACGGCAGCACGACCGCGCGGATCCCCCAGGAGGAGCGCGGGCTCGTCGCGGCGAGCAGGTCCTCGTCGCGGAGTCGGATCACCGCCGGCGTCGGACCGGGGCTCGCGGACGGCAGTGCCGCGGTCCCGCCGGGTCGGGTCGTGGCGCCGGGGGCGGACGACGGCCGTGGCGAGCCGCCGGCTCCCTCGCCGGCCCAGGGCTTGACCACGGCGACCAGGACGAAGGCGGCCGCCGCCACGGAGACCAGGACCGGCACGACGGACGAGCGGCGGCGGCCGACGCGCGCCGGCTCGACCTCGAGGCTGCGCCGCGGCGGGTCGTCCATGTCCCTCCTACACCGTCGGACCGCGCCGGGTTCGCGGCAGGACTCGTGCCCGTGCCCGGTCGGGTTCGCGCCCCCCCTGGCGAGCGGCGGCCCGGCTCCCGGCGGCCCGGCTCCCGGCCGGCGTCGCGCGCCGGCTCAGCTGGCGGCGGGCACCACGCGGCCGTCCGCGTCGACCGTCGCGCGCCGGCGGAGGTTGCGCAGCTCGGCGCCGGGGACCTGGTCGCGGGCGTGGTAGCTGGAGCGGACGAGCGGCCCGGACTCGACATGCCGGAAGCCCAGCCCGAGCGCCTCGGCCTTCATGTCCGCGAACTCGTCGGGGTGGTAGTAGCGGACCAGCGGCAGGTGCTGGGCCGTGGGCCGCAGGTACTGGCCGATCGTCAGGATGTCGGTGTCCACGGCGCGCAGCGCCTCGAACGCCTCGGTCAGCTCCTCGCGCGTCTCGCCCAGGCCGACCATCAGCGAGCTCTTCGTGTGCGCCTCGTGGCCGAACTCGACGGCGTACGCCTTGGCGCGCTCGAGGACGCCCAGCGTCCGGTCCCAGCGCGCCCGCTTTCGCACGGGCTTCTGGAGGCGCTTCACGGTCTCGAGGTTGTGGTTGAGGATGTCCGGGCCGGCGTCCATGACCGCGCGCAGCGGCGCCTCCTCGCCGTTGAAGTCCGGGATCAGGACCTCGACCCCCATCAGCGGCTTGCGCGCCCGGAGCTCGCGGATCGTGGCCGCGAAGGCACCCGCACCGCCGTCGGGCAGGTCGTCGCGGGCGACGCTGGTGATCACGACGTGGTCGAGATCCATCGCCGCCACCGCCTCGGCGACCCGGCGCGGCTCATCGTCGTCGAACCAGGTGGGCTTGCCGGTCTTGATCGCGCAGAAGCCGCAGGCGCGGGTGCACACGTCGCCCAGGATCATCACGGTCGCGGTGCGCTGGTCCCAGCACTCCCCGACGTTGGGGCAGACCGCCTCCTCGCACACCGTGTTGAGGTTGAGGCCCCGGAGCAGGCCCTTGAGGGCGTGGTAGTTGTCTCCGGAGGGCATCCGGGACTTGATCCAGTCCGGGTGGCGGCGGAGCG
>CAYJOH010000318.1:0-3652 GCA_964371685.1 uncultured Anaerolineaceae bacterium | reverse complement strand
TCCCCGATCAGGCTGCGCAGCGGGTCCGCGGACAGCGTCGTCTTGCCGGTGCCGCTGAGGCCGAAGAAGACCGCGGCGTCCCCCGCCTTGCCCACGTTGATCGAGGAATGCATCGGGAGCACGCCCTCGTCGGGCATCAGGTAGTTCATGACCGTGAACGCGGACTTCTTGATCTCGCCCGCGTACCGGGTGCCGACGATGATGATCTCCATCCGCCGCAGGTGGAGGAGGATCGCCGTCCCGGTCCGCGTGCCCTCGGTCTCGGGATCGGCCTCGAAGCTCGGGACGTCGATGATCGTGAAGTTGGGCTGGAAGGTGGGGAGGTCCTCGCGCGGCGGCCGGCGGAACAGGTTGCGCGCGAAGATGCTGGCCCACGCCGTCTCGGTGTACACGCGCAGCGACCGGCGGTGCTGCGGGTGCGCCCCGATGTACATGTCCTGGGCGTACAGCTGCCGGTCCGCGACGTACGCGAGCAGCCGGGCGCGCAGCCGGTCGTAGTCGGCCTCGCTGATCTCGTGGTTGACGTCGCCCCACCAGACCTTCGCCTCGCTCCACGGCTCGCGAACGACGAACTTGTCCCTGGGCGAGCGTCCGGTGTGCTCGCCCGTGCGGACGACGAGCGGGCCCTCGGCCGCGATCTCGCCCTCGCCCGCGCGGATGGCGTGCTCGTAGAGCTGGGCCGCGGACAGGTTGGCGAGGACGCTGCCGCCGATGGCGGCGGTTGGGGCGGGGCGCGTCACGGTCACGATCTCGTCCTCGACTGCGGCTCGGGCGCGAGGCCCGCGCTGGCTCGCTGACCGGCCGCGCGTGCCGGGCGGGTGCCCGGGAGTCGGCTTCCACAGTCAAGGTTGCGGTTCGGTTTCGGGGGATTGTAGCGGGTCGAATGGGCCCCGGCTACCCGGCCAGTCGGCCTGTTGGGTTGCGCGGTGGCGGCTCAGGCGCCGTCGAGGGCCTGCCGGAGGTCCGCGACCAGGTCGCCGGCGTCCTCGATCCCGACGGACAGGCGGACCAGCGCCGGGTCCACCGCGAGCGGCGAGGACGCCACCGACAGGTGGGTCATCGCCGCCGGCACCTCCACCAGCGATTCGACGCCACCCAGCGACTCGGCGAGGGTGAACAGGCGGGTCGCCTCGGAGACGGCGACCGCACGCTCGGCGGCGGGGCGCCCGCGCGGGCCGCCGGCCGCCGGCACGAACGAGACCATGCCCCCGAACGCGGGCGCGGCGCCGAGCCGCATCTGGCGGGCCGCGGCGCCGTGCCCCGGGTGGGCATGCGGTCCGTCGGCGAGCCCCGGGTAGCTGACCCGCGCGACGTCCGGCCGCGCGGCGAGGAACCGGGCCACGGCGAGGGCGTTCGCGCTGTGGCGCTCCATCCGCAGGGCGAGGGTCCGCAGCCCGCGGAGGACGAGGAAGGCATCGAGCGGACCCGGGACGGCGCCCATCGCGTTCTGGAGGAAGCGGAGGCGCTCGGCCACGCCGTCGTCACCGGTGACCGCGATCCCCAGCACCGTGTCCGAATGCCCGCCCAGGTACTTGGTGGCGGAGTGGAACACGATGTCGGCACCCAGCTCGAGCGGCCGCTGGAGCGCCGGCGAAGCGAACGTGTTGTCCACGACGATCCGGGGCCGCGCGGTCCCCGCCTGGGCCGCCCATTCGTCGACGGCCGTCGCGGCGGCGGCGATGTCGGTCACCTTGAGCAGCGGGTTGGACGGGGTCTCGAACCACACCAGGCGGGTCCGGGCGTTGAGCCCTTCCCACAGGGCGTCGGGCCCCGAGGCCAGGTCCGCGTAGCGCGCCTCGCCTGCGCCCGACGGCCGGTGGACCCGCTCGAGGTAGCGGAAGGTGCCGCCGTAGACGTCGTCGCCGACGAGGATCTCCTCGCCCGCCGCAGCGAGCTGGGCGATCGCCGCCGTGGTCGCGGAGCCGCTGGCGAAGGCGATCCCGTGACGGCCACCCTCGAGGTCCGCCACCGCGCGCTCGAGCCGCTCGCGGGTCGGGTTCTGCGAGCGCGAGTACTCGTAGCCGCGGCGCGGCCGCCCGACGCCGTCCTGGGCGTAGGTCGCGGTTTGGTAGATCGGCGGCGAGACGGCGCCGGTCAGCTCGTCCGGCTCGGCACCGGCGTGGACGGCGCGGGTGGCGAAGGCGTCCCGGGAACGGGGCTCGTGCATCGGCCGATCATCGCACCTTCGCGGCGATCACCCCGACCCGGATCGGGCGGTCGGCCGCCGGTCCGGCGGGCGCACCGGCTCCCTGCGACACGGCTTCCAGCGCCGGTTGACGCTCCGCGTATCGTCGTGGCACACCCGCACGAGAGGGCAGCACCACGGCTCGACGACGCGTCCCCGTCCCGGCCGACGGCCAGCCGGCAGCCACCGGCCACATCGCCGTGCTCGACGCGTCGCCCAACGCGATCGTCGCCATCGACGCCGACGCCGACGCCCGGATCGTGTACGCCAACCCGCAGGTCGCCAGGACGTTCGGCTACGCGGTCGAGGAGCTGCTGGGGCAGCCGGTCGAGAAGCTGCTCCCGGTCCGGGTCATCGATCGCCACGTGGACCACCGGAAGGCGTTCATCGCCAACCCGGTCGCGCGGCCGATGGGCATCGGCCTGGACCTCTCCGGCCGGCGCCGCGACGGCACGGAGTTCCCGGTCGAGATCAGCCTCTCGCCGCTCCAGACCGAGACGGGCCTCCAGGTGTTCGCGACGGTCGTGGACATCACGGCCCGCAAGACCGCCGAGGCCCAGCTGCTCCAGGCGCAGAAGCTGGAGTCCATCGGGCGCCTCGCCGGCGGCATCGCGCACGACTTCAACAACATGCTGTTCGCGATCCGCGGCTACGCGGAGATGCTGGAGGAGGACCTCGGGCCGGAGCGGCGGTCGGAGCTCGACCTCGACCTCGCGCACCGCAACGCCGCCGCCATCGGCACCGTCGTGGACCGCGCGAGCCAGCTCACCAGCCAGCTGCTCGCGTTCAGCCGCCGCCAGATCGTGACGCCCCGGGTCGTCGACCTCAACGAGGGCATCCGGACCGTGGAGCCGATGCTCCGGCGGCTGATCGGCGAGCGCGTCGAGCTGCGGCTCGCGCTGGATTCCTCGGCCGGCCGGGTCCGCGCGGACTCGGGGCAGCTGGACCAGATCCTGGTCAACCTCGTGGTCAACGCCCGCGACGCCATGCCGGACGGCGGCCGGGTCACGATCGAGACCGGCAACGTCGTGTTCGACCTCGGGTACGCGATCGAGCACTTCGACGTGACGCCCGGACCGTTCGTCATGCTCGCCGTCAGCGACACGGGCCAGGGCATGGATCGCGAGACGCGCGAGCACGTGTTCGAGCCGTTCTTCACGACCAAGGAGCTGGGCCGCGGCACGGGCCTCGGGCTGGCCACGATCTACGGCATCGTCAAGCAGGCGGGCGGCCACATCTGGCTGTACTCGGAGCCGGGACGGGGCACGACGTTCAAGCTGTACTTCCCGCGGGTCGACGAGCCCGTCGACGATGGCGGCGCGGACGCGGGCGAGCCGCGCGATGCCGCCCGGCGTGGCACGGTGCTCGTGGTCGAGGACGAGCCCGCCGTGCGCGACATGACGCGCCAGGTGCTGCGGCGCGCCGGCTGGAACGTGATCGAGGTGGCCAACGGCGCCGACGCCTGGG
>CAYJOH010000317.1:2454-3684 GCA_964371685.1 uncultured Anaerolineaceae bacterium | reverse complement strand
CTCGCCGGGAGAGTGACCGAGCCGGGTCAGCAGCACCGCGGCCTCGGTGAACTGCCCGACGCCGTGGGTGACCACGTACACGAGATACCGCCACACCGGCAGGACGTCGTCCTCGCCGGGCGGGCGCGCCTCGAGCTGGCCGTCGGTCAGGCCGCCGAGCCACGTCCGCAGCGCTGCCTCCTCGCGGTGCCAGTGCTTCGCAAGGTCATCGAGGGTTGGATACGCACCGGGGGCCAGGTCGCCCACCGGGAATGCGCCCCGGCTCAGCCTGACCCGCCAGGCCCATTCGTTCTCGAGCTGGTGCACGAGCGTCGCCCGCAGGTCCCGCGTCGTCACGGTGTCGCCGGACCGGAACTCGTCCTCGGGCAACGCCGCCGTCGCGGCCAGCACCCGGTCGCGCACCCAGTACAGGTAATCGACCAGCGCGCCCACGTCCTCGCGTCGCATCGTCGCAGTATGGGTCGTGGGCGCTGCCGGTGATCAGACGCGGCGGAGCTCGAACAGGCGCGCGGCGAAATAGCCGCGGACGAAGCGGATTGCGTCGAAGGTGGCGCCGGCGGGCATCGGGTCCGGCGGCTCGATCCCCAGCCCGACGGCCATCAGCTCGTCTCCGGCGCGCTCCACGGTGCCGGCCGGCGCCTCGAAGCCGTCCGTCCACGTGGTGACGCGGTAGCGGGCCGCCGGGTCCAGCCCGCGCAGGCGGAGCCGGTTGCGCACGGGCTGCGGGTGGGCCAGCACCCGGTAGTGCCCCACGACCGCGCGATCGCCGGTTGCATCGACCACCATCCACGCCGTCTCGTTGCCGTCGCCCTCGAACGGGCTCCGCAGCCGCAGGAAGCGCCCGTACTGGAGCAGCTCCCGGCGCTCGAGATACCACGCAATCTGTCGTCCAACCTCGGCCTGGTCGGCGTCGGTCATGGCGGTCGGATCGAGCTCGTACCCGAACGCGCCGAACATCGCCACCGCCGCCCGCGTGAACAGGGGCGTGATCCGGCCGGTCTGGTGGTTGGGCACGGCGGCCACGTGCGCCCCCATGGACGAGACGGGGTAGGCGAGCGAGGTGCCCCACTGGATCGCCAGGCGCTCCACGGCGTCCGTGTCGTCGCTCGTCCAGGCCTGGGGAGCGTAGGCGAGCAGCCCGGGGTCGAAGCGGCCGCCGCCGCTGGCGCAGGACTCGAACAGGATGTCCGGGAACCGGGCGGTCAGGCGCCGGTACAGCTCGTACACGCC
>CAYJOH010000317.1:0-2354 GCA_964371685.1 uncultured Anaerolineaceae bacterium | reverse complement strand
CCCAGCGCGCGCACGTCACGCACCAGCGCCTCGAGGCCGCCCGGCAGCTTGCGGCGGTCCACGACCCAGTCGCCCAGCGACGAGTCGTCGTTGTCGCGCCGGCCGAACCAGCCGTCGTCGAGCACGAACAGCTCCACGCCCAGGGCCCTGGCCTTGGCCGCGATGGCGACGATCCGGTCGTGGTCGAAGTCGAAGTAGGTGGCCTCCCAGTTGTTGAGCACCACCGGCCGGGGGCGATCGCGCCACGGGCCGCGGACCAGCCGCCGCCCGTACAGGCCGTGGAACGCCTCGGACAGGCCGCCCAGCCCATCGCCGGACCAGGCGAGGACCGCCTCCGGCGTCGTGAACGTCGCACCGGGCTCCAGCCGCCAGGCGAACGCCTCCGGGTGGATGCCGATCCGGAGCCGGGTCGTGCGCAACGGGTCCACCTCGGCCTCGGCCAGGAAGTTGCCGCTGTACACGAGGCTCAGGCCGAGCGCCTCGCCGGCGTCCTCGGTGGTGTGCTCGCGGCGCAGCGCGAGGAATGGGTTGTGCTCGAGACCGGACGCCCCCCGCAGGCTGCCCACGGACTGCCGGCCTGTGACGAGCGCCCGGTCGTGGACGTGCCGCTCCCGGGCCCAGGTGCCGCTCAGCGTCACGAGCCGCCAGTCCGCGTCCGGCAGGTCGAGGACCGCGCTCATCGCGCACCGGACGGTGAGCGCCGCGCCGCCGCCGTTGGCGAGCGTGAGCGAGCGGGCGAGCACCGGGCGGTCCGCGAACAGCGTCGTCCGGACCGTGACCAGGAGCCCGGTCGGCTCGTCGCGCAGGTCGATCTCGAGCGTCTCGGCCTCGGCGGGATCCTGGGCGTAGGTCGACGGCAGCCCCGGCAGCTCGGGCTTGCCGGGCAGGATGCGGTGCTCCGCGTAGCCGAGGTCCAGCACGGTCGAGCCGTACGGCCCCTCGACGACCAGCGCGGGCACCCGGAAGTCGCCCACGCCCGGCACCGGCACCTCGAGCGCCACCGGCTCGCCGACCCGGTTCGTGAACCCCGTGAACTCGGTCGGGCCGAGGTGCCGCAGCGGGCGGCCCGCGCGCAGCGGCGCGCCGGCGTGGAGGTGGCCCAGCCAGCCATTCTCCAACACCCGCATCGCGAAGCTGACCCGGCCGTTGGCGAGCTGCCACTCGCGCGCGGCGGGATCCCAGTGGATCGTCATCCGGGGGCGTCCTCGGTCGTGAGGGTCCAGGTCCAGCGGTAGGTGCCGGGCCGCAGCACGTACGCCTCGAGGGTATCGGGCCCGCAGCTCGCGCTGCCGAGGCCGCGGTGCGCCGCGTCGAGATGGACGAACGCCTCGCCGCGCGGTGGGAGCTCCACGTCGTGGGTCGCCGTGTCCAGGTCAGCGGGCGTGACGTGGAGCACGGACACCTGCGACGGCCGCCCGAGGTCCACCCGGATCGCGCCGTCCGGGCACGCGACGCGGACCCAGCGCGTGTCGGCATGGCCGCCGTTCTCCTGGGGCCGGACGTAGGGCACCAGCTGCTCGGTGAGCGTCGACCGCCAGCGGCCCACGCGCCCGCCGCGCCGGCGGTCCGGGTAGGTCTCGTGCGGCCCGCGCCCGAACCACTCGACGTCCTCGTGCGTGGCCTTGAGCGCGAGCACCGTCCCCACCCGCGGCAGGTCCTCGATGACGGCCGGGATCTCGACCGTCTCCTCGACCCGGACCCGGCCGTCGGGCGCGACGGCGTAGCGCGCCACGTGGGGGACCTCGATCCCGGTTGCCGTCGTCCAGGTGGCGCGGACGGTGACCCCGTCGGCCGCCCGCTCGGTGCCGTCCAGCCGGCGGGTCAGCGAGCCCAGGCCCCAGCCCGCCCACCGCTCGGCCATGCCGCCGATCCGGTCGTTGTCCGTGGGGGCGCGCCACAGGGACAGGGCCGGCGGCGCCGCGAACGCGGGGTGGAGGAGCTGACCCTCTCCGTCCAGGCCGACGCCGCCGGTCCAGTCCACGGCCGCCGGAGCGGCCTCGATGCCGGGCGCCGTGCCAAGCGGAACCTGCGCCCAGCCCATCTCGTGCCCGGCGGGCGCCCACTCGGACGCCGCAGCCGTGAGGAAGCGGAGCGTCAGCCAGCGCTCGCCCGCGCCCGCCTCCGGGAGGCGGAAGCCCGGGATCTCGACCTCCTGCGGCGCCCCGGGCGCGATCGGCGGCAGCGGCAGGGCGCCGCCCGAGACGGCCTCGCCGTCCAGGGACACGTCCCACGTCGCCCGCAGCCACGCCAGGTCCCGGAACGCCCCGCGGTTCTCGAGCCTGACTCGACCCTCGAGCGCGGCCGCGACGGCAGCGGCATCGGACGCCGCCCGGACCGGAGACGCGAGGTACAGG
>CAYJOH010000316.1:2316-3711 GCA_964371685.1 uncultured Anaerolineaceae bacterium | reverse complement strand
CGATTACCCTCCGCGCATCGCGCGGCGGGGACGGGGAGGGAGGCGAAGGGATGCCGACCGCAGTACCCGACCCGAGCTGGGTCGTGACCGAGGCCGAGCTCGCGGCCCTCGACGCCATGAAGGCCGAGGGCCCCTGGCAGGTCGCGGGCCAGGAGCTCAAGCTCACCAACCTCGACAAGGTCCTGTTCCCACCCCGCGAGGACGTCGACGAGCCCGCCCTAACCAAGCGCGACCTGATCCGCTACTTCGCCCGGATCGCGCCCGCGATGCTGCCCCATCTCGCGGACCGGCCGCTCAACCTCCAGCGCTTCCCGAACGGCGCGGGCTCGCCGGGCTTCTGGCAGAAGGACATCCCCGCGCACGCGCCGCGGTGGCTGACGATCTGGCACGAGCAGGGCTTCCGCGAGCGCGAGGATCGCGCGGCGAACGACCACCTGGTCGCCGACCGGGCCGCCACGCTGTGCTGGCTGGGCAACCAGGCCGCGTTCGAGATTCACGCCTGGACGTCGACCCGGGACGACCCGTGGACCCCGACCTTCGCCCTGATCGACATCGACCCCGGCACGAACACGACCTGGGAGCAGACGCTGCTCCTCGCCCGGCTGTACCGGACGGCGCTCGAGCACCTCGGCGTGCGCGCCTACCCGAAGCTCACCGGCTCGCGGGGCATCCAGGCCTGGATCCCGGTGGAGCGCGGACGGTACGCGTACGCTGAGACCTCGGCCTGGGTCGAGAAGCTGTCGCGGGCGGTGGGCTCGACGGTGCCCGACCTCGTGTCCTGGGAGTGGGCGAAGGCCGACCGCGGCGGCCGGGCGCGCCTCGACTACACGCAGAACGCGGCGATCAAGACGCTCGTGGCCCCGTATGCCGTGCGCCCGAGGCCCGGTGCGCCCGTCTCGGCGCCCATCCGCTGGTCGGAGCTGGACGATCCCGACCTGCGCCCGGATCGCTGGACGATCACCACGCTGCCGGCCCGCGTCGCCGAGGTCGGCGACCTGTTCGCGGGCGCCGAGGCGGACGCCGAGGTCCTGCCCGCGCTGTAGCCGCCACCGTCCTTGCGCGGCGCGGGCGGCGGGCGGAAGATCTGGACGTGGACCCGATCGTCACGCCGGCCGGGATCGACCTGTCCCCCGCCACCGTGGTCGGGGCGGTGTTCGTCGGCGTGCTCGTCGGGCTGATCGGCGTTGCCGCCCGGGGCGGCCTCATGGCCCTGCTGGACGAGCTCGCTGCCGACGTGCGCGCGATCGGGGCGCGGCTGATCGCCACGGTCCTCCGGCGCCGCCCGAACCTGCCGCAGACCCCCTGGTTCTGCGTGTCCTGCCGGTCGAGCAACGTCCCGTCCGCCAGTGTGTGCTACTCGTGCGGCGCGGAGCGCGCCGTGGCGGAGGCCCCCGT
>CAYJOH010000316.1:0-2216 GCA_964371685.1 uncultured Anaerolineaceae bacterium | reverse complement strand
CCGCCAGTGTGTGCTACTCGTGCGGCGCGGAGCGCGCCGTGGCGGAGGCCCCCGTCCCCGCGGCCGAGCCCCCCGCCGGGCCGAGCGCCGGCACGACGATGCGCCGAGGGTGATCACCGGCGGCCGGTCGCCGGCCACCGCGAGCGGCTGATCGCCGGCCCCGATCGCCAGCCCAGCTCTCAGGCGGCTGGGTCGCCGGGGCACTGCCGATCGCCGGATCCCGGTCCGGTGCCTGCTCAGCAGGCGTCCGGATGAAGATCGCGTCGATTCGGCCCAGTGGACAGGCAGGATCAGCGAGTTGAGCCCGGATCTTCGCGGTTCTGCCTGCTGGGCAGGCGCCAGGATGAGCGTCTGCATCGGGAGGCCTGCTGGGCAGGCGGCCTGGGTCGTCGCCGCCGAGCGGCCTGGGTCGTCGCCGCCGAGCGGCCGGCGTCGCCGCCGAGCGGCCCGCCGAACGGCCGCCCGTGAACCGTGACGCGATCGGCTGAGGCTACTCGACGGGCTGCCGGAGCAGCGTCCTCACCTTCGCCGGATCGCCGCGACTGGGGTCGCCCAGGTAGATCTCGTGGTGCCGGCCGCGCGGGCGGAGCCCGGCCGCTGCGATCGCCGCGTGGAGGCGCTCGATCGTGGGCCGCTCCTCGGCGTAGGGGCCGAGGTGGAGCACCTGGGCCACCCGCCCCTCGGCGAACGGCTCGACGCGGAGGCCATCGCGGTACGGAGGCGCCAGCTTGGAGCGGCCCGTGGCAAGCGCGCCTTCGAGCTCCTCGTCGGTGGCCTCGTCCGGCAGCCCGATGAGCAGGGTCCAGCGCCACGTGCCCCGCTCGCCCGGGCCGAAGATCACGTCGAGGTCGAGGACACCGTCGCTGGTCCACCACAGTCCCTCGAGCGGTCCCACCTTGGTCACGATGCCCCGCCGCTTGATCGCGAAGCGCAGCGTCCACGCGGTCGCATAGAGGCCCGGCATCCGGGGCGCGAATGCGGCCTCGCCGGCCGGGCCCTCGCCGTCGATCATCACGAACCGGCGCTCGGGCAGCTCGAGGAACCGGACGACGGCGGGCTTGCCGGACAGCTCCGCGTCGCGGGTTGCGGGAACCTCGAAGGCGATCGCGTCCATCAGGTCGGCCTCCAGGCACGGACGGAGCGGGGCGGGGGATAGGGCTGGCGGAAGAAGCCGAGCAGCGGCTCGCCGGTGGACTGCGCCAGGCGGATCCGGTCCCGCCACGGGCGGCGAGGGTCGGCGGCAGCGGCGGCAGCGGCGGGATCGGCTGGATCGGCGGAGTCGGCCGGATCTTCGGGATCGATCGATACCCGCAGCTCGACGTCGTCGCGGCCGGGATGGTTGGGATCGTAGACCCGGATCGTGATCGATCCCTGCTCGGCCTCGTAGGCGAAGGCGAGCACCTGGTGGTTCCGGGTCAGTGCCCAGGGGTCGAGCCCGGACCAGCGCACCAGCCCCACGACCGGCGGGCGGCCCGCGTCGATGTCCCGCCGGATGCGCGGCCACTCCTCGAGCACGGCGGGGACCCGTGGCGGCTCGCGGCGCAGGAGCGCGGCCAGCCCCCGGGGAGGGTCCGGGCGCAGCGCCTGCAGGTCGAGGTAGCGGAGCGGGACCCGGAGCCAGTCGAGCGACTCGACCTGGCGCCGGACGAGGGCACGGAAGCGGGGCGCCCCGTTGGCCGGCGGGTCGTGGTCGGGCGGCGCCGCGAGGCCGGCCTCGAACAGGTCGCGGGCCGTGAGCGCCATGCCGCCGCACAGGCCGGCAGCCGCGTTCCCGAAGCCGAGGAACCGGGTGTCGAGGGGCCCCAGCCGCACGGTGGGACCGGGCGGGAACGCGTTGGCGAAGCGGAGCCCGTGGACGCTGGGCAGGAAGCCGGGCACGGCGTTGGCGCTCACTCGGCAACCCTACCGGACCCGCGGGCCGCCGTCCGGTGCATCGCTCGTTCCCGGCGTCTCGCCGACGACGCCCAGCCGGTGCGCGAGCGCGGCCGCCTCGACCCGGTTCTCCACGCCCAGCTTGCCGAGGATGTTGGACACGTGGACCGACGCCGTCTTGGAGCTGATCGCCAGGTGCTCCGCGATCCGCGCGTTGCCCCAGCCGGCCGCCACGAGGCGGAGCACCTCGCGCTCCCGCGGCGTCAGGTCCAGCGTGGCCAGTGGGTCGCGGCCGCCGTCCGCCGCGCCGGACCCGCCGGCCGTCACGCCGGACGCCACGCCGG
>CAYJOH010000315.1:0-3711 GCA_964371685.1 uncultured Anaerolineaceae bacterium | reverse complement strand
CGCCGCCGCCTCCGCCCGCCGGCGGGCGCACACGAGGGCGAGCTCGAACTCGGCATCCGCGAGGCCGTCCGGCCGCGGGACGAGCGCGTGGCGGATTGTCGGCAGGGAGGCGGCGGCCTCGCGCCCCAGCGCGGCCGCGTCGACCGGCACGGACCGCCACCGGGGCGCCGGCAGCCGCTCGGCCGCGAGTGCCGCCTCGACGATGGCCCGCGCCGGGCGAGGCGCGAACACGGTGAGGACGCCGGGCCGCTCCCCGGTGAGCCCGCCCGGGTCGATGACCCGGAGCAGCGACGGCGACAGGGGGAGGAGGACCCCGGCGCCGTCGCTCGATGCCCCGTCGGCGGCGAACGCCCCCCGGTGCCCGAGGGCGGCGAGGCCCCCGAGCGCCAGGCCGAGGACCCGCGACCCGGACCGCCCCCCGGCATCCGCGACGAACCCCACGCCACAGGCGTCGTGCTCGTAGCGGGCGTCGTAGAGCGGTGGCTCCTGTCGGACCCGCTGTGGGCCCCGCTGTGGGCCCGGGTTCGCGGTACGGCGCATCGGGGGACCCTCCGGTCAGGCCTGGTACGCGACCTCGCCGTGGACCGCGAGGTCGAGCCCGACCTCCTCCTCGTGCGCCCCGACCCGGAGGCCGAGCACGAGGTCCACGAGCTTGACGATCACGAACGTCGCGACCACCGCGTAGGCGATCGTCGCGCCGACGGCCACGACCTGGGTCACGACCTGGCCGGCATTGCCGTCGATCAGGCCGGGATAGGCGTTGATTGCGGCCGTCGCGAACACGCCGGTCGCGATCGCGCCGAACGTCCCGCCCACCCCGTGGACGGCGAACACGTCGAGCGCGTCGTCGATCCGGAGGCGCTCGCGCAGGAGGGTGGCGCTGTAGCAGATGCCGCCGACCAGGAGGCCGATGACCAGTGCCCCGCCCGCGGTCACGAAGCCCGACGCCGGGGTGATGGCCACCAGGCCCGCCACCGCGCCGCAGGCGGCGCCGGCGACGCTGACCTTGCGCTTGTGGAGGTAGCTCGCCAGCACCCAGGTGATCGTGGCTGCGCCCGCGGCCGTGTTGGTCACCAGCAGGGCGTTCGCGGCCAGGCCATTGGCCCCCAGCGACGAGCCGGCGTTGAACCCGAACCAGCCGAACCACAGCAGGCCCGCGCCCAGCACGGTCATCGGGATGTCGTGGGGCTCCATCGCGTCGCCGTTGACGGCGCGCCGGCCGATCAGCAGGGCCACGATCAGCGCCGACACGCCGGACGAGGCATGGACCACGGTGCCGCCGGCGAAGTCGAGGGCGCCCATCTTGAACAGCCAGCCGTCGACCGACCAGACCCAGTGGGCGATCGGGGAGTAGACGACCACGGACCACAGGACGGTGAACAGGACGAAGGCGGCGAACCGCTTCCGCTCGGCGAAGGCGCCGGTGATCAGGGCGGGCGTGATGGCGGCGAACATGAGCTGGAACGCCGCGAACAGGACGAACGGGATCGTGACGCCGTAGGTCGCGCTGGGCTCGAGGCCCACGTTCATGAACCCGACGAAGTCGAGGCCGCCGATCAGGCCCAGGCCGCCGACGTCGGTGCCGAACGCCAGCGAGAAGCCGACGAGCACCCACACGACGCTGACCAGGGCCAGGCCGAAGAAGCTGTGCATGATCGTGGACAGCACGTTCTTGCGCCGGACGAGGCCGCCGTAGAACAGGGCGAGCCCCGGCAGCATGACCATCACCAGCGCCGTCGCCACCAGCAGCCAGGCCGTGTCGCCGGTGTCGATGGCCGCCCCTTCGGCCGCCGCGGCGGCCCCGGGCAGGGCTCCCAGCAGCGCGGCGGCCCCCAGGCCCCCAAAGACCAGTCGTCCTCCGAATCGCATCGCTCGCTCCGCCTCCCTGCTCACTCGCTCCGCTTCCCGCCGTGCGGGACCCGGGGCACACCGGGCCGTTGCGCGGAGGGTGAGGGGACGGGATGCACGCGGTCAGCGCCCGCGCGTGGTTCGGGGTGGATGCGTTTGGGTGGCGCCCGGTTGCGGCCGGGTTGCGCGGCGACTCGATCCGGACCAACGGCCCGCGTCTGGACCGGCCGATCGGACCGCCGCCGCACACCGGCGACTCGATATCCTCAGCGCGTGAGCACGGCGAGGGCATCGAACACGGCGTTGATGGTCTGCCCGTCGTGAACGACGCCTGGATCGCGGGCGGGATCTTCGTCGTCGCCTACCTCCTGATCGCGATCGAGCGCTGGGACCGCACGCTCATCGCGCTGCTCGGCGGCTGCCTCGTCGTCGTGCTCGGGATCGTCCCCCAGCACGAGGCGTTCGCCGCCATCGACCTCAACGTCATCCTGCTGCTGACGGGGATGATGGTGATCGCGACGATCGTCGCGGAGACCGGCCTGTTCGAGTTCCTGGCCATCCGGGCCGTCCGGATGTCGCGCGGCAGCCCGATGCGGCTGCTGATCTTCCTGTCGGTGCTCACGGCGGTGACGTCCGCCTTCCTGGACAATGTCACGACCGTCGTGCTCACGACGCCGATCACGCTGTCGGTCGCGCGCCGGCTGGGCGTGTCGCCGGTGCCGTACCTGGTGTCGCAGGTCCTCGCCTCGAACATCGGGGGCACGGCCACCTTGATCGGCGACCCGCCGAACATCCTGATCGGCTCGGCGGCCGGCCTCGGCTTCGACGACTTCCTGGTGCACGTGGCGCCGGTCGCCGTCGTGATCCTCGCCGTGTTCGTGGTCATCGCCGGCGTCCTGTTCCGGGGCGAGCTCCGCGTGCCCAGCGAGCGCCAGGAGGCCGCCCTCGCCGGCACCGAGGCGCTCGCCATCCGCGACCGCCCGCTGCTCGTGAAGTCGCTGATCGTGACCGGGGGCACGATCGTCGGCTTCCTGTTCCACGCCACGCTCGGACTCGAGGCCGCGACGATCGCGCTCCTGGGGGCGACGGTCCTGATGCTGGTGGCCGGCCGGAAGCCCCAGGAGATGCTGCGCGAGGTCGAGTGGACGACGTTGTTTTTCTTCATCGGCCTGTTCGTGCTCGTGGAGTCGATCGTGTCGGTGGGGCTCGTGCGCGAGGTCGCGGACGCGATGGCCAGGGCGACGGGCGGCGAGCAGGCCGCGACCACGATCGCGCTGCTCTGGTTCTCGGGACTCGTGTCGGCCTTGGTGGACAACATCCCGTACACGGCGACCGCGATCCCGATCGTCCAGCGGCTGGCCGAAGGCGGGCTCGCGCCGCTGCCCCTGTGGGTGGCGCTGTCGCTGGGCGCCTGCCTCGGCGGCAACCTGACGATCGTCGGGGCGTCCGCCAACGTCGTGGTGGCCAACCTCGCGATGCGCGCCGGCTACCGGATCTCGTTCTGGGAGTTCCTGCGCTACGGGGCGGTGGTCGTGCTTGCCTCGCTGCTCATCTCCACGGGGTACCTCTGGATCCGCTACCTGGGCTGACGGCCGACCGGCGTTGCGCCTGGTCCGCGCGTCCTGTCCGCGCCTGCGTGTCCGCGGCTACCCTGACGCCATCACCAGATCGGAGGATCGGATGGACCTGGGTCTGCGGGACCGGCGCGCGCTGGTCGGCGGCGGGGGATCGGGGATCGGCGGCGGCATCGCCGGCGCGCTCGCGGCCGAGGGCGCGCGGGTCGCGCTGATCGGTCGGACGCGCGAGCGGATCGAGGCGGAGGCGGCGCGGCTGGGCGGGGTCGGGGTCGTCGCGGACCTGTCC
>CAYJOH010000314.1:0-3726 GCA_964371685.1 uncultured Anaerolineaceae bacterium | reverse complement strand
GGGAGCCGCACCTGTACGCGATCGGCGACATCGTGGGCGGGCTGATGCTCGCGCACACCGCCGCGCACGAGGGGATCATCGCCGCCCACACGATCGCGGGTGACGTGGACGTCCACCCCATGGACTACGTCAAGCAGCCGCGGGCGACGTACAGCCGCCCCGAGATCGCGTCCGTCGGCCTCACCGAGCAGCAGTGCGAGGAGCGCGGCCTGCCGACCAAGATCGCCAAGGTCCCCTTCCAGGCCGTGGCCAAGGCGATCATCGGCGGCGAGTACGAGGGCTTCGCCAAGATCATCGGCCACAGGGAGACGGACGAGACGCTGGGCATCCACCTCATCGGGCCGCACTCGACCGACCTGATCGCGGAGGCCTCGCTCGCCCTCACGCTCGAGGCGACGCCGTGGGAGATCGGCGCCGCGACCCACGCGCACCCCACGTACTCGGAGATCCTCGCCGAGACCGCGATGGCGGTCGACGGCCGCTCGATCAACTTCTAGCGTCCCAGGCCGCCAGACGGAGGAGCGATGACGGTCACCGGCAGCAGCGGCGACCCTGCCGCGAGCCCCCTCGCCGCCTCGGTCGGGCTGGCGGACGCGGACCTCGTCGCGATGTACCGGCTCGTGGCGCTCGCCCGCGCCGTGGACGAGCGGATGTGGATCCTCAACCGGGCCGGCCGGATCCCGTTCGTCATCAGCGGCCAGGGTCACGAGGGCGCCCAGGTGGGGCTCACCTGGCCGCTGCGCAAGGGCCACGACTGGATCGCGCCCTTCTACCGCTCGATCGCGACCTGCCTGACCTTCGGCATGAGCGCCCGCGAGCTGATGATCGCGCAGTACGCCAAGGCCATCGACCCCAGCTCCGGTGGGCGCCAGATGCCCGGCCATTACGGCCATCCCGGGCACCACCTGGTGTCGGTGTCGTCGCCAGTGGCGACCCAGATCCTGCACGCGGTGGGGATCGCGCTGGCGGCCCGGATCCGGGGGCTCGACCAGGTCGCCGTCGCGGTCATGGGCGAGGGCAGCTCCAACCAGGGCGACGTCCACGAGGCGCTCAACTTCGCGGCGATCCACCGGCTGCCGTTCGTGTTCATCGTCGAGAACAACGGCTACGCGATCAGCGTCCCGTCCGAGAAGCAGCTCAGCGTCCGGGACGTGGCGGCCCGCGCGTCCGGCTACGGGATCCCGGGCGTGATCGTGGACGGGACCGACGTGCTCGCCTGCTACACGGCCGGGCGCGAGGCGTTCGAGCGCGCACGATCCGGCGCCGGGCCCACCCTGATCGAGGCCAAGGTCACCCGGCTCACGGCCCACTCGAGCGACGACCAGCAGACCAAGTACCGCTCCGAGGACGACCTGGCCGCGGGCCGGGCGCACGACCCGCTGCCGATCTTTCGCGACCGGCTCCGCGAGGCCGGCGTGCTGACGGACGCGATCGAGGCCGATCTCGCGGCCGAGATCAAGGCGCTGGTGGAGGATGCCACCGAGTTCGCCGAGACCGAGCCCGACCCCGATCCTTCGACGGCCCTCGACTGGGTCTACGCGGAGCGCTGGCCGGGCGAGACCGCGCCGCCGTGGCACGTGACGGCGGGCGGGCACGGGACGGCCGAAGGCGGATCGGGCGCTGGCGGCGAGGCCGGGGGGCAAGGCTGATGGCGATCCGGACGTTCATCGAGGCGATCCGCGACGGCATGGCCGAGGAGATGCGCCGTGACGCCACGGTCATCGTGCTGGGCGAGGACGTCGGCAAGAAGGGCGGCGTGTTCCTGGCCACCGACGGCCTGTGGGGCGAGTTCGGCGACGATCGCGTGATCGACACCCCGCTGACCGAGTCGATGATCGTGGGGGCGTCGATCGGGGCCGCGCTCAACGGCCTGCGCCCGATCGCCGAGATCCAGTTCGCGGACTTCATCCACCCCGCGTTCAACCAGATCGTGTCCGAGGCGGCGCGGCTGCGCTACCGCTCGAACAATGGGTTCACGGTGCCGATGGTCATCCGCGCCCCCTACGGCGGCGGGGTCCACGGCGCGCTGTACCACAGCCAGTCGGTCGAGGCGTTCTTCACCCACGTGCCGGGGCTCAAGGTCGTGATCCCGTCCACCCCGTACGACGCGAAGGGCCTGCTCCGGACCGCGATCCGCGACGACGACCCGGTCCTGTTCTTCGAGCACAAGAAGATGTACCGCTCCGTCCGCGGCGACGTCCCCGAGGGCGAGTTCGCCGTTCCCCTGGGCCAGGCGGTGGGCCGCCGCGCCGGGCGCCACGTGACCGTGGTCGCCTACGGGCTGATGGTCCATTACGCGCTCGAGGCCGCCGAGCGCGTGGCGGGCGAGGGGATCGAGGTGGAGGTCATCGACCTGCGCACGCTGCGGCCGCTGGACCGCGCGACGCTGCTGTCGTCGGTGCGCAAGACCGGCAAGTGCCTGGTCGCCTACGAGGACAACCGGTTCGGCGGCTACGGGGCGGAGATCGCGGCGATCGTGGCCGAGGAGGCGTTCGACTACCTCGACGGCCCGGTGTCGCGGATCGCCGGACCGGACGTGCCGGGCGTGCCCTACAACCACGCGCTCGAGGACTGGTTCATGCTCAGCCCCGCCAAGATCGCGGACGCGGTCCGCAAGCTGGCCGCGTACTGATGGCGGCGTCCTGATGGCCGGAGGGGCGGACCTGCTCGCCGTCGAGGCCCGGTTGCGGGTGATCCTCGCGCCCTACGAGGACCGCCTCGAGGCGGCGACCGTGTACGGCATCCCGATGCTCCGCCGGCCGGGCGCGAAGGCCCACCAGTGGTTCGCGTTCGTCAAGCCGGCGACGAAGCACGTGAGCTTCTTCCTGCTCCCCGTCCACGAATGGCCGGAGCTCCGCGCCGGCATGTCGCCCGCGCTGCGCAAACGCCTGACGGGCAAGTCCGCGTTCAACTTCAGGGCCATCGACGAAGCCGAGCTCGCCGAGCTCGAGGCGCTGGTCGCCCGCGCCTACGACCGCTACGTGGCCGACGCGTAGGCCTTCCGCGTCCGACGCATCCCGTCGCGTGATGCGCAACACTAGGGCCGACCAACGCGCCTCCCGCAGCGCCCCATCGGAGGAGAAGACCCAGTGGCCAAGGTGACGATGCCGCAGCTCGGCGAGAGCGTGGCGGAGGGGACGATCGGGCGCTGGCTCAAGCAGCCGGGCGACACGGTCGAGAAGTACGAGCCGCTGCTCGAGGTGATCACGGACAAGGTGAACGCCGAGGTGCCCTCGCCGTTCGCCGGGGTGCTCAAGGAGATCCTGGCCGAGGAGGGCGCCACCGTCCCCAACAACGCCGAGATCGCGGTCATCGAGACGGCAGACGAGGGCGGGGCGGCCACCGCCGAGGCGCCCCAGCCGGCCGCCGTGTCGACCGCTGCCCCCGAACCCGCCCACGGCCCGGCCGGTTCGGACGAGCGCCCGGCCGCAGCGACCTCGTCGGCGCCTGCGGCCGCCCTCGAGCCCGCTCCCGCGCCGACGGCGGCCGCGCCCGCGGTGCCCGCCGCGCCTGCGCTCCCGGCGGGCCTCTCGCCGTTCGAGGTGGCGCAGTACAACTCGTTCACCTGGTACGGCCGCTTCGGCTTCACGAACTGCTCGTTCGTCGACATGGGGGACGGCGTCCTCGTCGTCGACACGGGCTGGACGAGGAAGGACGGGGAGAACCTCAAGGCGCAGATCCGCGAGAAGACGAAGGGCAAGCCGGTCAAGTGGATCGTGATGACGC
>CAYJOH010000313.1:0-3728 GCA_964371685.1 uncultured Anaerolineaceae bacterium | reverse complement strand
AGCCAGGGCCGCGAGCCGGGGAAACCGAGCCTAGCCGGGCCGGGGCCGGCCCGGGCCGCGAGCCAGGGCATCCGAGCCGAGCTGGGCGGAGACCGCGCCGCGAGCCGGGCGTTTGTTCGGATCAACCGAACGCGGCGCGGCTCCGGACCCGTCCGGCGAGGATGACCGCGCGGAGAATCCCGCGCGGCGCCTGCTCCATGCCGGTGAACCGGCGCCGAACCGGCACCGAATCCGGTGTCCGGCGGGCCGGACGCCCGTCCGGGAGCGGCGATGTGGCCCGGCTCGTTCGGATCATCCGAATCCTGCCGTCCGCCGGCGCTGGCACCCCGGCTCCAGGGCCGCGCCGGCAATCCAGCGCCGGAGGCGCAGCCGTACGTCACCCGTCGCTGAAGCGCTCCTCCGTCCATGGGTCCGCGCCGTTGCTGTAGCCGTAGCGCTCCCAGAAGCCCAGCATGTCGTGGGTGGTGAGCTCCAGGCCGCGGATCCACTTGGGGCCCTTCCAGAAGTAGCGCTTGGGGACGATCAGTCGCAGTGGGTAGCCGTGGTCGGGCTCCAGCGGCGCGCCCTCGAACGTGTCCGCGAGCAGGACGTCGTCGTCGTCCAGCACCTCGAGCGGCAGGTTCGCGGTGTACCCCTGCTCGGCGTGGCCCACGACGAACCGCGCCGCCGGCCGGACCTGGGCGAGCTCCAGGATCGTCTGGATCGCGACGCCCTCCCAGTGCGTGTCCAGCTTCGACCAGCGGGTCACGCAGTGGATGTCGGTGGTGACCTGCTTGCGGGGCAGCGCCTGGAACTCGGACCAGGTGAGGCGGATGGGATTGTCGACCTCGCCCCAGACCCTGAAGTCCCAGGTGGCGAGGTCCGCCTTGGGCACGCTGCCGTAGTGCAGGACCGGGAACTTCTCGGTGACGTACTGGCCGGGCGGGACGCGGTCGGCGAGGGCGGGATCGGTGCTGCGGTTGCCGAACAGGCGGTCGAACATGGACGCGGTCTCCGGTACGGGCATCGGTGCCCGTGGTCAGGGTGCCAGACGGGGCGGGCGAACGATACCCGTCATTCATGACGCGATCGCGACGCGTCGCAACCGCGGACCGGGACCATCGGCGCATCGTCGCCCGGTGCGCGGAGGCACTACCCTGTCGCCATGCCGGACCAGCCGCGGGTCGTCATCGTCATGCCCGCCTACAACGCCGCCCGCACCCTCGAGCGGACGTACGCGGACATCCCGCACGACCTCGTCGACCACATGATCCTGGTGGACGACGTGTCGCGGGACGAGACGGTGGAGATCGCGCAGCGCCTTGGCCTCGAGGTCATCGTCCACCGCCAGAACCTGGGCTACGGCGGCAACCAGAAGACGTGCTACGACCGGGCGCTCGAATGGGGCGCCGACGTGGTCGTGATGCTCCACCCCGATTACCAGTACGACGCGACCCGGATCCCGGCACTGGTGGCGCCGATCCTCGATGGCGACAGCGACCTGATGCTCGGCTCGCGCTTCCTGGGGGATCCGCTGGCGGGTGGCATGCCGCGCTGGAAGTACCTGTCCAACCGGTTCCTGACCGGCGTCGAGAACCGCGCCTTCGGCCTCCACCTGTCCGAGTACCACACCGGCCTGCGCGCCTACAGCCGCCGCCTGCTGGAGACGATCCCGTACCGCCTCAACTCGGACGACTTCGTGTTCGACCAGGAGCTGATCGCCCAGGTCGTGGCGGTGGGTGGGCTGCAGGTCGGCGAGATCGCCGTGCCCACCCGCTACTTCGAGGAGGCGAGCTCGGTCAATCTCCGCCGGAGCGTCGTGTACGGGCTGTCCACGCTGCGCGTCGTGCTCCGCTTCCTGCTCCACCGGACCGGGGTCCGCCGATCCCGGAAGCTGCTCCCGCGAGTCCCCGCGCGCGAGCCCGGCACCGCCTGACATGCGCCTCCGCGGGGGCCTCGGGCGCGCGGCCCTGGGGGTCGCGATCTCGATCCTGGCGTTGGCCCTGGTCGTGCGCAACGTGGACCTGGGTGCCGCCTGGGACACGCTCCGTGGCGCCCGGCCGCAGTGGGTCGCGCTGCTGCTGGCGTTCGTGGTCGCGGACGTGCTCCTGCGGGCGGTCCGCTGGCGGGTCCTGCTGGCGCCGCTGGCCCCCGTCCCGCTGCGGGCCACGCTGGGCTCGCTGCTGGTCGGCTACCTCGCCAACAACGTGCTGCCGGCCCGGCTCGGGGAGATCGTGCGCAGCCACGACCTCGGCAAGCGGACGGGGGTCTCGCGGTCAACGATCCTGGGCACGATCGTCGTGGAACGGGTCGTGGACACGGTGGTCGTGGTGGCGATCGCGGCCGTAGCGATCCTGGTGCTCTCGGTGCGCGGGATCGTCGCCTCGGCGGTGCTCGTCGGCCTGGCCGTGACGGCGCTCCTCGTGGTCGCGATCGCGGTGGGGATCGCGGCCCACCGGCTGCCGGGCGGGCAGCGCCTGGCAGCGTTCGTCGGCCGCTGGCCGCGGGTCCACGACGTGCTGCGCAAGCTGCGGACCGGGCTCTCGGTCGCGAGCGACGCGCGGACGATGGTCGCGGCGGTCGCGCTGTCGGTCGGCTCCTGGTCGTTCACGGTGCTCGCGTTCGCCGCAGCGGCGCAGGCCGTCGGCGTGGAGCCGACGATCGGGCAGGCCGCGCTGCTGGCCGCAGGAACCAACCTCGCCACGGCGATCCCGGCGGCGCCCGGCTACGTGGGCACGTTCGAGCTGGCGGCGGTGACGATCGCTCGCTCGGTGGGGATCGCGGCCGCGCCGGCCCTCGCCTTCGCGGTGCTGGTCCACGCCGCCACGCTGCTCCTGACCTCCGCGGGCGGCGCGGTGGCGTTCGCGTCGGGCGGACGGCGGGCTGGAGTGGGGGCCCTCGCCGAGCCAGGCGCGGGGGCCGCCGAGGAGCTCGTCCCGGAGCCGGATCGATGACGACGGCGCCCGCCGCGCGCCCGTGGCCGGGCGCGCTCGATTGGGGCGGCAACTGGCTGGGCGACGCCACCGAGGAGCTCAAGCACCTGGGGTTCGTGCTGCGCGACGGGATGCGGACGGGCTCGGTGCCGGGGCCCCGGCTGCTGGTGGCGCTCCGCGACCGGCCCACTCTCGAGCACTTCGACCCCGAGGAGGTGACGTACTGGGTGGTGCGCAATGGCCGCGGTCGCCCGGCGCAGGTCACCCGGGACACGCCGATGCCCATCGGCACGGAGTTCGAATGGGGCCACATCCGGGTGACCGACCGGATCCCGGTCTCGAACGAGTTCCTCACCTTCGGCGGGACGCTGCTGGGCGATGCCCGAGACGAGCACGTGACGGTGCTCGCGTTCACGTCGCGGGCGCCGATCGTCCGCTGGGCCGGCCACTCGCAGGGCGTGGACCCGTACGCGGACGAGATCGGCGCGTTCTTCGCCCGGCTGATGGTGCCGATCGACTTCCAGGAGGGCGCCGAGGCCCGGATCGCGGCCGCGACGCCCGAGGCCCTGTACGCGACGTTCCTGCGCCACGCCGGTCGACGGCTCCGGCCGGGCGGCGCGCTGCGGGAATCGGAGCCCGCGATGGCGTCGTTCGTGGACCACGAGTGCCACCGGCTCGCGTTCGACGACCCGCTCGCGTGGCGCGAGGGCGAGGCGCTGCTCGGCTGGCTGGAGCTGGGGTAGGCGCGGTCGGCCACCGGGTGCGTGCCGCCTCGCGCCCTTCGCCCAGCCCCGCGCCGTTCGCCCGGGCCCAGCC
>CAYJOH010000312.1:0-3734 GCA_964371685.1 uncultured Anaerolineaceae bacterium | reverse complement strand
CGACCGAGCTGCTGGCGGACCGCGCCGGGGGCGTCGGCTACCTGCTCAAGGACCGCGTGGCGGACATCCGCGAGTTCATGGACGCGCTGCGGCGGGTCGCCCGCGGCGGCACGGCGCTGGACCCGGAGGTCGTCGCGCAGCTGATGGTGCCGCGCCAGGCCGACGACCGGCTGCACTCGCTGACCCCGCGTGAGCGCGAGGTACTGGCCGCGATGGCCGAGGGCCGCACGAACATGGGGGTCGCGACGCTGCTCTCGATCAGCGAGGGCGCCACCGAGAAGCACATCAGCAACATCTTCGGCAAGCTGGAGCTGCCCGACACGCAGAGCGACCACCGCCGTGTCCTGGCGGTGCTCGCCTACCTCGATTCCTGATCCGGCAGCGTCCAGTACGTCTGCGTGGCGGGCGGCGCGGCGACCGGCTGCCCCGCGATGACCGGGATCTCCGCCCGGACCGTGGTCGGCCCGCCGGCCGGGCTCTCGACCGTGAGCGTGCCGTCAAGCGCCTCCACGCGGCCGGCCAGCCCGGCCAGCCCGCCGCCCGGCACGAGCGTCGCGCCGCCGGCCCCGTCGTCCCAGACCTCGACCACCAGCCGCCCCGACTCGCCGCGGCATCGGATCTCGCACCGGCCGGCCGAGGCGTGCTTGGCGACGTTGGCGAGCGCCTCGGCGACCACGAAGTACGCGGCCCGCTCGACGGCGTCGGGCAGGCGCTCGCCCTCCGGCAGCGTGCTGTTGACGGCGGTGGGGATCGGGCTGCGGCCGGCGAGCGAGCTCAGGGCGGGCACGAGGCCCCGGTCGAGCAGGATCGCGGGCGCGATCCCGCGCACGAGGTCGCGCAGCTCCGCGAGGGCCGCGCGCGCCTGGCCCTGGGCGTCGAGGACCAACGACCGGGCGGTCGCGGGGTCGGAGTCGAGCTTCTCCGCGGCCATGCCGAGGTCCATGGTGAGCATGACGAGTCGCTGCTGCGCGCCGTCGTGGAGGTCGCGCTCGATCCGTCGCAGCTCGCTGGCCTCGACGTCGATCACCGCCCGCCGGCTGCCCTCGAGCGTGCGCACGCGCTGCTGGAGGAGCGCCGCCTCGGAGGTGCACAGGAGCCCGGTCACGACCGCCCGGTGGAGGGCCATCAGGCCCTGCGACACGGTGGCCGCGATCAGCAGCAGCAGCACGCCGGCCGCCGCCGCCACGAGGGCGACCGCCTCGGGCGCGACTGTGGGATCGCCGACCGCGAGCCCGGGGCCGGAGATCGCCCCGCTGAACGGCACGCTGAGCAGCGCGAAGGCAGCGATCCACAGCCCTACGACGACGAGGAACTCGAGCATCGCCAGCGGCAGGGCGATGAACAGGTACAGGACGTCGCGCCAGCGCGCCAGGTCGAGGAACAGGGCGGACAGCAGCTCGCCGGGGCCGGACCCGTAGGGACGATAGGCGTGCGCCAGGAGCGGCCGCGGGTCCGCCGCCATCGCCCGGCGGCGCTCGAGGCGGGCGAACACCCGGCTGGCCTCGATGCCCAGCGCGATGAGCGCCACGCCGATGCCCACGATGAGCAGCGAGACCCCGGCGGAGAACAGGCTGCTGACGAGCACGAAGAACAGCAGCTCCACCCAGAACCCGGTGACGATCGCGAACGTCGCCTGCCAGGTTGCCGGGTGGAGCGGGGAGAGGAGGAAGGCCGCGATCGGGCCGCGATCCCGCCCCCGGACCCTGGCGCCCGCGAGGGCGCTCAGGACCAGGAGGAGCCCCAGGGCCAGGAACGGGATCCCGATCACCGGTCGGCGGCGCTGGGGCGGGTCGCGCCCACGAGGAGCGCGACGCCGAGGGCCACCAGGAACCCGGCGCCCAGGAGGCCGCCGGCCACGAGGCCCGGGATCAGGACGTTCGCCATCGCGATGGCACCGAACACGACGAGCATCACGCCAACGTACAGGCCCATGCGGCCGGGCCGGTGCTCGTGGGTCGGGTTGTGCCAGCCCGCGGTCGGGGCGGTGCCCCAGGCCGCGGTCGGGGCGGCACCCGTGGCGGCGTCCGCCCCCGGCTCCGTGCCGGCCTCGCCGGTCGCGGTGCCCCAGCCGGTCCCGCCGGGGGTCCCGGTCGTGCCCGGGGCCCCGGCCTCGCCGGCGACGCCGTACGGCTCGAGCGGCATGATGAACGCGAGGATGATGTACAGCAGGATCGTGAGGCCGCCGAACAGCGTGGACAGGAGCCACAGGATCCGGACGACCGTCGGGTCGAGCCCGAGGTACTCCGCCATGCCGGAGGCGACGCCCGCGATGATGCGATCGTGGCGGCAGCGGTAGAGACGGCGCGGGTTCACTTGCACCCTCCTTCGGGGTTGACGTCCACGCTACCAACGTTGGCCGTGACGGACACGTCCGCTTGGTGCATGGCGGTTGCATAGCCGGGGGTCTCCCAGGCGCCGTTGGCGCGCACGAGCCCCGAGGCGGAGAAGTCGGCCAGCGTGCTGCTCTCGCGGACGCGCAGGCCCAGGCCGTCCGGCGCGCAGATGCTCAGCGCACCGGCGTTGACCGAGACGTCAGCCGTGAGGTCGGAGGCGGCCGGCAGCGTGAGCCGGACCCGAGCCGCGTTCATGTCCAGGGACACGCGATCGGCGGTGGCCTGCGACAGGTCGAACCGGACGTCGCCGGCGTTGACGACCAGCCGCGCGCTGCCGAGCTGCGCACCCGCGAGGTCGAAGGTTCCGCTCCCCGCGCTGACGTCGGCCACGAGGTCGATGACGGAGCCGGTGGGCAGTGCCACGCGCCACTCGTCGGAGCCGCCGCGGAACCAGTCCTGGCGGCCCGTCGCCGAGGCGACGGTCAGCCGGTCGACGCTCGCGCTGACCACGGGCTCGCGGCCGGCGCCGTTGCCGGTCTCGGTGCGCCAGCCGGTGCCGGGGACGGTCACCACCGTCACCTCGCCGCAGGCGAGCCGCAGGTCGACGGTGGCGGAGCCCGAGAACGAGCCGTCGCGTGCGACCAGGCTCGACGGCCGCAGCTCGCCGCCGCACCCGTCCGGGAGCGACGGCGCCGCGACGATCAGCCCGCCGAGGAGCAGGCCCGGCATCGCCGCCGCGAGCATGCCGCCCGCGAGACCGAACCGGGTGCGCCGCAGGAGCAGGCCGACGCCCAGCGCGATGATCAGGACCGGCCAGAAGCGCAGGGCCGCGGCGACGTCGGCGTCGCTCACCAGCGCGGCCTGCCCGACGAGCACGACCGTGCCCGCCGTGATGAACAAGGTCCCCCAGTTGAGGAACCGCCTGTCGATTGCCATGGTTGCTGTTGCCTCCGGGTATCGGATCGGGTCACGCGAGGACTCGTCCGTTCGATTTCGATACCTGGAATGCTCGACTCGGAGGGCCGCCGCCACCAGCCGGTCACCCGGCGTCTTGGGGGTGGGGATAGCCCCCCTCCGTGACTGGTGCCCGCCCGACCGGCGGCTCGGGTGCCGGCCGCGAGGCGCGCGGACGGGCTGCGGGGGCCCTGCGGCCGCGGTAGCCTCGACGGGGTCGCCTCGCGCTCCGCGGCGGCCGCGCGTCCGGATCGCAGGAGTGCCCGATGACCGGCCTGATCGCCTCCGTCCACTCGGTCCTGGCCTCGACGCCCGCCGGCTCGGGGCCCTGGCGCGTCTACTTCGCGGACCACGACGTGGACGTGGCCGGGGGCGCGCGATGACGGCGCCGGACCTCCGCGACCCCCGCCCCGCGCCGGCCGGCCTGGCCGCCCGTGCCCCGACGGC
>CAYJOH010000311.1:0-3742 GCA_964371685.1 uncultured Anaerolineaceae bacterium | reverse complement strand
GGGCGCCCTACGGCACGCTGCCGATACAGGCCAGGCCGCCGGCCGCCCCCTCGACGCGGTACTCGGCGATGGACGCGGGCACGACCACGGTCTCGTACGGCTCGAGCGTCTCGCGCCAGCCGTCGCCGACGAGCTCGATCCGGCCCCGGATCGCGGTCACGACCTCGGGGCTCTCGCCCGCGGGCGCGCGCGCGCCCGCGAGGGCGACGTCCGCCAGCTCGAGCCGGAACTCGCGGGCGGTCAGCGCGCCGCCGTCCAGCCGCCAAGCGCGCCCCACGGGGACGGCGTGCGCCGCCGGCCGGATCGCCCGCAGCGACTCCTCGACGTGGAGGCGGCGCTCCGGGGTCGCGGCGCGTCCCCAGTCCGACATCCGGAACGTGAGGTCGGCGGGCTGCTCGATCTCGTACACGAAGGCGCCCGCGCCGATCGCGTGCATCGTGCCTGGCTCGAGCATCAGCGCGTCACCCGGGACGCACGGCCACTCCTCGCAGTGCTCGCGCCCGACGGCCCCGTCGCGGATGGCGGCGCGCAGTGCCGCCTCGGGCAGGTCGCGCCGCGGTCCCGTGATCAGCACGGCGTCCGGGTCCGCGTCGAGCACCAGCCAGGCCTCCGCCTTGCCCAGCGTGCCCGGGCCATACAGCTCCGCCGCGACCGCGTCCGAGGGGTGGACCTGGAGCGACAGCCACGCGGCCGCGTCGATCAGCTTGACCAGCAGCGGGAACCGCGGGCCGAGCAGTGCCATGCCGCGCCGGCCCACGAGCGCCGCGCCGGCCGCCGCCGCCAGGTCGTCCAGCGTCCGCGTGCCCCAGGCGCCGGCGTCGACGTCCGAGCCCGGTCCGGCCAGCCACAGCTCGCCCACCCCTCCACCCGCGCCACCCAGCCGGGCGCCCGCCCAGGGACGGAGGCTGCGATGCGGAACCGGGCGGAGCGGGCCGAGCCGGCCGCGCGGACCGAGCGGACCGGCGCCGGACGACCGATCGCCGGCCTGGGGCTGAGGCTGCACGCTGGCTCGCTCCTCCTGCGTGACGGGACGTCCCCAGCATAGGGCCGAGACGGACGGCCGGGACGTCCCGCGGGGGTACCAGGACCCGGTGCGGCGGGTCACCGGAATCGCTCGGAATGGGAGTGCACTGCGCGGCCGTTGCGGCGAGACGGGGCGAGTGAGGTGCAGAGCGGGGAGATTACTTTTTGGCCTCCCTGCCCCTAACGTCGGCGACGGGTCCTGGTCGTCACTGGTACGACCGGCTTCCGGGCAAGGCACCCGGGGCATCCGGACCCGCTGGATTTGTCGGCGCGCTATCCGCGCCAAGCGAGAGTCGCCGGGGTATCCCGACGACTCCGGGGGTCTCGGGAGGTTCCATATGCCGGGGTGGCTCAACTGGTCCCACCGCAGGTCGGCGCGCCGTCCTGCGGCGTTTCTTGGTGTCATGCTCATCGTCTCGGGGCTGATGCCGGTCGTCGCGGCGCCGATCGCGCTCGCGGCCGACACGGCCTATCTCGCCCCGGACAGCACCGTCGCGCCCAACGGCTGGACGGGCGGCGGCAACGCCACCGACGGCACCGACGACGGTGTCTACGCGACTGCGTCCGGTGACAACGTCGACCAGGGCTATCGTGACTTCAGCTTCGGCCTGCCGCACGGGTCGATCATCGACGGCATCACCGTCAAGGCCAACGCCTTCTCCAGCGACGCCAGCGGCTGTCGGCTGTCGGCGAGGCTGTCGTGGAACGACGGTGGCAGCTGGTCCGACCGCCAGACGCTCAACCTCAACGGCGACGCGGCGGCCGTGCTCAGCTTCGGCTCCGCCACGAGCACCTGGGGTCGCACCTGGGATCCCACGCAGACCACGAACTCCAGCTTCCGGCTCGAGATCCGGAACGAGGACCCGGGCAGCAGCTGCTCCGGCACCACCTCGCTCGACTGGGTCACCGCCAGCGTCGCCTACCGCACGATCAACGACGGGACGGCGAACCCGGCCCTCGGCAGCGAGATCTGCGAGGCGGCCGACTTCAACTTCGTGATCGACATGTCCGGCTCGATCGGCACGCAGGGCAGCACGCCCTCCAACCTGCCCGATCTCAAGGCCGGCGTCACGGGCTTCGTGACGGCGTTCCAGAACGCCGGCGGCGACGGTCGCTACTCGGGCACCCGCTTCAACGCCAGCGGCACCGCGTCGCTCACCTCCGGCTACACGGACGCGGCGACGTTCAACGGCGCGGTCAACGCGCTGGGCAGCCCGACGGGCCTCACGCCGACGGCGGCCGGGATCAACGCGGGGGCCGCCAACAACGCCCACGACCGGGCCGGCGTCCCGAACGTCATGTTCGTCGTCACCGACGGCTCGCCCAACGTGCCCGGCGGCGACCTCGACTCGCCACCCACCTGGCTCCAGGCCGCCAACGCGGCCGTGGCCGCGGCCGACGCGGCCCGGGCCGGGAGCGGGGCCTCCAAGTACGTCGTGAAGGCCGTCTACCTCAGCACCGCCGGCGACCCCGGCGACACCAGCCTCCCGTTCTCGTCCGCCGGCGACAGCCAGTGGGCCACGGAGGTCATGGACCGCATCGGCGGCGGCTCCCACTTCGACGCCGACTTCTCCGCGTTCGTGAACGACCTGTTCGAGGCCATCGGCTGCGAGCCGCCGTCCACGACGATCGAGAAGCAGGCCGACGACGCGTCCGTCAACGCGGGCGACCAGATCGGCTTCACGATCACCGTCAGGAACTCGGGCGGCAGCGCGGCCCACGACGTGATCGTGGACGACAACCTGCCCGACTCGGCCGGCACCGACTGGTCGATCAGCCCGGCGGTGACCGGCTGCTCGATCTCCGGCAGCCCGGGCAGCGAGTCCCTGCACTGCGACTTCGGCACGGTCGCCGCGGGCGCCCACGAGTCGGTCCACGTGGTGACCGACACGGGCAAGGCGTGCGGCGTGTATGACAACACCGCGACCTTCGGCTCGTCGGACGGCGGGTCCGGCGAGGCGTCCGACTCCGTGAACGTCAAGTGCGCCAGCATCGACGTCCAGAAGCAGGCCGACGACGCGTCCGTCAGCGCGGGCGACCAGATCGGCTTCCTGATCACCGTCTCCTCCAACGGCCCCGGCGCGGCCAAGGGCGTGGTCCTCAGCGACACGCTGCCGACCGACGCCGGCACCAGCTGGTCGATCGAGGGCGGCAGCGGTGCCGGCCAGTGCGCCATCGACGCGGGTGTCCTCACCTGCGACTTCGGCACCATGGCCAGCGGCACCAGCCTCACCGTTCATCTCGTCAGCCCCACCACGGCGGCCACCCTCGCCGACAGCCCGGTCGCCAACGCCGCGGTCGTGACCACGACCAACGACGGCGGCGACGAGGACGGCGACCAGGTGGCCATCCTGGCCGGCTCGATCGACGTCCAGAAGGTCGCCGATGACGCCAGCGTCAGCGCGGGCGACCAGATCGGCTTCCTGATCACGGTCACCAGCACGGGGCCCGGCGCCGCCAAGGGCGTCGTGCTCACCGACACCCTGCCCACCGATGCCGGCACCGGCTGGTCGATCGCGGGCGGCACCGGCGTCGGCCAGTGCGCCATCGACGCGGGCGTCCTCTCCTGCGACTTCGGCCGCATGGAGAAGGACGACGCCTACACCGTCCATCTCGTCAGCCAGACCAGCAAGGCGACCCTCGCCGACAGCCCCGTCGACAACTCCGCGGTCGTGACCACGACCAACGACGGCAGCGACGAGGACGGCGACCAGGTGGT
>CAYJOH010000310.1:0-3745 GCA_964371685.1 uncultured Anaerolineaceae bacterium | reverse complement strand
CCTCGCCCGCGGGCCCCGCCGCGATCGACCGCCACAGCCGGCTCCGGACCCCGGGAAGGTACGGGCTGGTCCGCCGCCGCGCGAGCACCCCCGCGATCCCCTGGGCCGAGACGGCCGCATGGAGCGCCCGGCCCTCGCCCCCGATCGCCGGCACCATCACGACCTCGTCGCCCGGCCGCAGCACCTTCCGCAGCAGTTCGCGGCGCCGCTCCAGCGGCAGGTTGAGCAGCCAGCGACCGTCGAGGTGGAGCAGGTCGAACACGAGGTAGGCGACCGCGCGCCCGGGCCGCCCGTTGAGCCGCTCGCGGAGGGCGTCGTCGTCCGCGCGTCCGCGGGCGTCCACCACGACCAGCTCGCCGTCGAGCACCGCCGACCGGGCCACCACCCGGACGGCCAGTCCGGCGAGCTCCGGCAGCCGGTCGACCAGCTCGTGGCCGGCCGGGTCCACGATCCGAACCTCGCCGCCACCCGGCGCCTCCGACGGGCCTACGAACGCCAGCGCGCGGTGGCCGCCCCAGGTGGGCTCGAACAGGAAGTCGGGGGAGTCGAAGGCTTCGGCGCGCGGCGTCGGCCACATGGGCGCCACGTCGCCCGGGCGCGGGAGCGCCGGCTCGAGCCGGAGGGAGAGCTGCTCGGCCATCGCGGGTCGATGGTAGCCCCTCGCCGGGGATAGACTCCGTCCACTGGCCTCGCGGCGCGCCGGTCCCCGCTCGCCGCCACTCGACCGCCGCCCGGAGGACCCCGTGCCCCGACCCGCACGCCCCGATGACCTGTACCGCCTCCGCGTCCCGTTCGAGCCCCGGTTGTCTCCCGACGGCCGCCTCGCCGCCTTCACCGTCAAGGCCTCGGCGCCCGCCAACGACGGCTATCGCACGTCGATCTGGGCCGTGCCGATGGACGGCTCGGGCGGCGCCCGGCAGCTGACCCTGGGCGCCAGGTCGGATCACCACGCGCGGTTCTCGCCCGACGGCCGGACGCTCGCCTTCCTCTCGGACCGGCGCCTGCACGTCGAGGACGAGCCCGCCTACCCCAAGGACCCCAAGGAGCGCGAGGACGGCGTCCAGGTCCACCTGCTCCCGCTCGACGGCGGCGAGGCGCGCCGGCTGACGGACCTGCCCCGGGGCGTGGAGTCGTTCGCCTGGTCGCCGGACGGCGCGACGCTGGCCGTGCTGACGTGCTCGGTGGGGGCCACGCGCGACGAGGAGGCCAAACGCCGCGGCCGGCCGCCCAAGCCCAAGCCCGGCGAGACCCCGGTCTCCGACTACCGCTACATCGACCGGCTCGCGTACATGTACAACGGCGCCGGCTTCGTCGACGACCACAGGGCCCACCTGTGGCTGGTGGACGTCGCGACCGGCGATGCGCGGCCGCTGGTCGTGGGACCCACGGCCGAGGAGGGCCCGGCGTGGTCGCCGGACGGCACCCGGATCGCGTTCACGGCCAACCGGCGGCGGCACCCGGACATCGACTTCCGGTCCATGGTGTTCGTGGCCGACGTCGCCACGGGCAAGGTCACCACCATCGCCGGCGGCGACGACGCGGTGTTCTTCAACCCGGTCTGGCTCGCGGACGGGTCCGCGGTCCTGGTGACCGGCGACCGCTACCCGCGGGTGGGCTACCGGACCGGGATCTGGCGGTTCGCCGCGGACGGCTCGGATGCCGCGAAGGGCGGCGGCACGGACCTCCTGGCCGCCAGCGAGCTCAAGCCGGACGCGGCGATGAACAGCGACGTGACGATCGGCGAGGGCACCCGGCTCGTTCCCTCCGTGGACGGCGAGCACGTCCTGTTCACGGCGCCCGTGGACGGCAGCTTCGAGCTGTGGCGGGTGGCGATCGAAGGTGGCCGAGCGCCGGAGCGTCTCACCGAGGACCGCCACTACCTGTCCGGCTGGGACGCCGCGGGCGTGGACGGCGCGGACGTCGTCGTGGCCGTGCGCTCGGCGGGTGCCGCGTTCCCGGAGCTGGTCGCGTACGACGTGGCCTCGGCGCGGCGGTCGAAGGCACGTGCGACCGGTCCGCGGGTGCTCAGCCACCTCAACGACGAGCTGGCGGGCGAGCTGGCGCTCGTCGAGCCGGTGAAGCGACGATGGCACAGCGGTGGTGCCGAGATCCAGGGCTGGCTGCTGCCGGCCGGGGAGGGGCGCCGGCCGCTGGTGCTCGAGATCCACGGCGGCCCGCACACGCTCTACGGCTGGGCGCCGTTCCTCGAGTGGCAGGTCCTGGCCGGGGCCGGAATCTCGGTGCTGGCCCCCAACCCGCGAGGGTCCGAGGGCTACGGCGAGGCGTTCAACCGGGCGAACCTCGGCGACTGGGGCGACGGCCCGATGGCCGACGTCGTGGCGGGCGTGGACCAGGCGATCGCCGACGGTCTCGCGGACCCCGATCGACTGGGCGTGACCGGAGGCTCGTACGGCGGCTACCTGACGAACTGGATCGTGGGCCGGACGGACCGGTTCAAGGCCGCCGTCACCTGCCGCTCGGTCGTGGACATGCGGACGCTGTTCCTGACCGGCGACATCTCGGGCGGCGAGTGGGCGCGGATCGAGTTCGGGCGCGACCCGTGGGCGGACCCCGCCTACTTCGACTCGATCTCCCCGCTGTCGCTGGCGCCCAACGTGCGGACGCCGCTGCTCATCCAGCACGCCGAGCGCGACCTGCGCACGACCGTCGGCCAGGCCGAGGCGCTGTTCACGGTCCTGCGCTCGCTGAAGCGCCCGGTGCGCTTCATGCGCGTGCCCGACGAGAGCCACGAGCTCACGCGCTCGGGGGCGCCATTCCGGCGGGCCGAGAACCTGGTCCAGGTCCGTGACTGGTTCGAGCACTTCCTGGTCCGCGGGGAGCGCCGGATGCCGCGCGCGCCGCGCAACCGGGCGGGCCGGTAGGGCCGGCCGATGACGGGCACGCCCGGGGGCATCCCGTTCCTCGTCGTGGCGGGGTCGCATCGCGACGTCGGGCGGCAGGTGGGGGAGGCGACGGCCGACGTGGTCCGCGAGGCGGTGGCGTTCGACGCGTCGCTGCCGCCGGGCCGGTCACGGGACGAGCAGCTCGCGCTGGCCGCCCGGTACCGGGACGCGACCCTGCGGGCCACGCCCTGGCTGGTGGACGAGATCGACGGGGCCGCGGAAGGCGCCGGGGTGGACCCGCTGGCGTTGTTCGCGGCCTCGATCGAGGAGATCTGGACCGTGCGCCCGTCGCAGGCCACGGCGGGCGCGCTGGTGGACGGGCGGTGCTCGGACCTCGTCGCCGGTCCGCCGGCCACCGCAGACGGGCACGTCTGGGTCGCCCACAACAACGACCTGTCGCCGTCGTCCGAGGCGTCGGTGGTGGCGATCGAGTGGCGCGTGCCGGGCGATCCGGTCGTGTTCTCGATCGGGATCGGGCCCTGGATCAGCGTGGGCTGGAACGCGGCCGGGCTGTCGCTGACCGGCAACGAGCTCAGCCCCAACGACGAGCGGGTGGGCGTGCCGCGGCTGCTGATGGTCCGCGAGCAGCTCACCGCCCGGACGCTGGACGAG
This sequence comes from uncultured Anaerolineaceae bacterium, assembly GCA_964371685.1. Taxonomy (GTDB): domain Bacteria; phylum Chloroflexota; class Limnocylindria; order Limnocylindrales; family CSP1-4; genus CAIXZV01. Next base: position 230 of record CAYJOH010000310.1, on the reverse strand, counting down.
GCGGTCGCGATGGCGCTCCGGCCGGACCGCGCGTCCTCGTACAACACGGTGTTCGCGCACCACGACGGAGGCGTCGTGAACGTCGAGGGGTCCGCGACGGACGCCGAGCTGACGGGCCTCACCGCCGGCGGCACGCTCGTCCACACGAATCACTACGCGTGCGACCGGATGCGCCGCTACGAGGGCGATCCGGCTTACGCGCGGCGGTCCGCGGTGCGGCTGGATCGGGC
>CAYJOH010000309.1:2562-3757 GCA_964371685.1 uncultured Anaerolineaceae bacterium | reverse complement strand
CGATGAGCGAGGAGCAGGCGGCGGCGTCCAGCTCGCGGCGGCGGGCCAGGGCGCCGAGCTCGTCGAGGAACGGGCGGCGGTAGCGCAGGAACAGGCCGGCGGTCGTGGACACGGCGATGCCCTCGAGGGCGGCGATCCGCCCGTACTCGGTGCAGGCGGCCTCCGCCTCGCCCAGGTGGCGGCCGCGGATCCGGTCGTCGGTCGCGTCCAGTGCGGCGATCAGCGACGACACGATGACCCGGCCGTGGTGGCGGAAGCGCTCGCGACGCTCAGCATCGAGCTCGGCGATCCACGGGACGGCGGGGGCACCGTCGCTGGTCGCTCGCCGGTAGCCACGGGCCATCCGGCCCGGCGTCTCGCCCAGCGCCGCGAGCGACGGGTGGCCGCTGGGACGGCCGGGCAGCAGCGCATCAAGCCCGACCCGGGAGAAGCGGCGGTGGCCGCCGGGTGTGACGAAGGTCCGGACCATCCCGGAATCGGCCCAGCGGCGGATGGTGGACGGGGACACGCCAAGCAGCCGGCACGCCTCGGTCAGGGAGACCCAACCGGGGTCCGCGGCGATGGCCCGTGCTCGCATTGGGACGCTCAACCTCCCAAATCTACCAAACCTCGTCGAAGGTCTCAGCATGGTAGGCCGGAATCCGCCCGGCCGTGGCAGGGCCGACCGGCCCGCGATGAGAGGCCATCGGCCCGGTCCTGCCGGGACTCCATCGATCGGGGGCGCCCTCCTGCCGCCGGCCTGCAAGGGGCGGTCGTGCGCGACCGGGACCGGGACTCCCGGGCCGTCCCGGCGGACGGTCGGGACGCCACCGGGTCATTGGTCCCGGGAGGTCGGGCGATTCCTCCCTATCTCGGCCGGCCGCCGGCGCGGCCTACTTGGACACGTGATCAAGGCGTCCTGCTCCTCGGAATCAAGCGCCCTTGTCAGCGTCGCTCCAGTCACCGTCCCGCTCTCCCGCGTCCCCGTCGGAGAGCGGCGGTCCGTCGTCACGGTCGAGGGCCCGGGACGCGCGGAGCTGGAGCGCGAGGGCCTGATGGCGGGGAGCGTGATCGTGGTCCTCGCCCGGACCCCGCTCGGGGGACCGGTCGTCGTCCAGCTGGGGCGGACGCGCCTCGCGCTGTCGGGGGGCCTGGGGGCCCAGGTGTAGGCCCCCCCGGGCCCCCCCCAACCCCCACCCCCAATAGCGCGCTTTGC
>CAYJOH010000309.1:0-2552 GCA_964371685.1 uncultured Anaerolineaceae bacterium | reverse complement strand
GGGGGCCCCGCGGGGGGGGACGCGCCGCGCGGGGTGGGGGTCGGTGGCGCCCATGGGGCCCCCCGCCGCGCCCGCCGCGATCCCCGAACCGCAATGAGCGCGATGAGCCCGGTCGCGTCCTGTCACCCGCCGCGCCGGCTCGCCCCCGACGAGGCCGCGGCCGGCTCACGGCTGCCGGTCATCGCGCTCGTGGGACGCCCGAACGTCGGCAAGTCCACGTTCCTCGCCCGCGCCAGCCATCGGTTCATCGAGACGGCCAACGCGCCCGGGACCACCGTGTCGCTGGAGCGCCAGCGGGTCACGGTGCGCGGCCGCGAGGCGTGGCTGGTGGACCTGCCCGGCACCCGCGCGCTGGACGACGAGCCGGCCGCCGACGGGCCGTTCTGGGAGCTCCTGCTCCAGGCGGCGCCCGACGCCATCCTCGTCGTCGGGGACGCCGGCAACCTCGAACGCCACCTGCCGCTCGCGCTCGCCTGCCGCGACCTCGGCCTGCCGATCGTGCTGGCCGCCAACCTCACCGACGAGGCCGAACGGCGCGGGATCGGCGTCGACACCGGGCGGCTCGCGCAGCTGCTGGGCGCACCGGTGCACGCGACCTGCGGGCGGACCGGCATGGGCGTGGACGGCGCGCTCGAGGACGCGGTCCGGCTCGCCGGCGCGCGCGCCGCCGTGCGCGACGGGACGTCCTCGCCGCGGTCCACGATCCCCGCCCCCGTCTACCCGTGGTCGATGGACGCGAAGCTGGCAGCGGAGGCGAGGACGATCCTGGACGGTTCGCCGTCGCTGGGCGCGGCGTCCGTCGCGGCGCCGCTCCAGGTGGGCGTGCTGGGCAATGTGATCTCGGCCCGCGGCGCGGCATCCATCCGACTCGCCGGCGACCTCGAGCCCGTCCGGTGGCGCGTGGCCGCCGACTGGGCCGCGCAGGTGGAGCGGCAGCGCGACGTCCCACGGCTGCTCGTGGACCGCCTCGCCCGGTGGGCCACCTCGCCCTGGCCGGGCATCCCGGCGTTCATCGCCATCAGCCTGGCCGCCTTCTACGCGGTGATCACCGTGGGCGGGTGGCTCGCCGCCGCCCTCGGCGAGGCGTGGGCCGCGACCGTGTCGCCGTTCCTCGTCGCCGCGGTGCCGGCCGTCGTCCCGGTCCCGCTCCTCGCCGACAGCCTGCTGTGGGCGCTGGACGGCGGCGTGCTCGGGATGCTGTCGGTGGGCATCCCGTACGTGCTCACCTTCTACCTGCTGCTCGCCGTGCTCGAGGACTCCGGGTACCTGACCAGCGCCGCGGTGCTGATGGACCGGGTGTTCGGCGTGCTGGGGCTGCCCGGCCGGACGGCGATCCCGCTGCTGGCCGCCGCGGGCTGCAACGTGCCGGCGATCTACGGGACGCGCGTCCTGCGGACGCGGCGCGAGCGGCTGCTGGGCTCGTTCCTGATCAACCTCACGCCCTGCTCCGCCCGCTCCGCCGTCGTCATCGCCGCGCTCGCGCCGTACGCGGGCGTCCCCGTCGCGATCGCCGCGCTCGGCGTGGCGGCCGCGGCGGCGGTGGCGGCCGGCCTGGGCGCCAACGCGCTGATCCCGGGCCGTCAGCCCTCGCTCGTGCTGGAGCTGGCGCCGATCCGCCGGCCGATGCTGCGCCACGTGATCGCGAAGGCCTGGTTCCGCTTCCGTTCCTTCGTCGTGACGGCGACGCCGATCATGCTGGTCGGATCGCTGGTGCTGGGCCTGATCTACGAGGCCGGCGCCTGGCAGGGCGTGGCCACGCTCATCGGGCCGTCCGTGGAACAGTGGCTGGGCCTGCCTGCGATCGCGGGCGTCGCGATCGCGTTCGCCTTCCTGCGCAAGGAGCTGGCGCTGCAGCTGCTGCTGGTGTTCGCGGCCATCGAGCTCGGGCGCACGGCGGACCTGGGCGAGCTCATGAACCCCGCCCAGCTGTTCGTGTACGCGGTGGTGTCGTCGATCTCGATCCCGTGCATCGCGACCCTCGCGGCGCTGCGCGGCGAGCTGGGCACGAAGGCGGCGTCGGGGATCACCGTTGCGTCGCTTGCCCTCGCGCTGGGCGTGGGAGCGCTGCTGGCGCGGCTGCTCGGGATCGCGTAGCAGCGCGGACCACCACCGCAGGTCGCTCGTCGCTTTCGCTCGGCCGTCGACGCGCCGCCTCCGACAACGTGGCCAGATATCGATGCCACGCGTGGTATTCGACGCCGCTCCGCAGCGACTTGGCCAGCCAACGATGGCGTGCGTACAAGCCGGTCGGCAGGACCCTCATCGTGCCATGCACCGACACCGCGCGTACAAGGCCAACAGCAATTGGCCTACCACGCATCCCACCGGTGAATGGCCCACTACTGCACGGCACGCAGCGGCCCTCGAGCACGCGGCCCGTCCACGCCTTGGCGGCCTCGGGCACCCCGTGGCCAACATCCGGGATACCACGCACCGTGTCGTTGGATGGCCACATCGGGCACGGCGAGGCCTGGCGTAGGGGGCGCGGCGGGCGGCGTCGCGGCGCGGCGTCGGCGGAGCGGCAGGCGCAGCGCCGAGCGAGCGTCAGGAGG
>CAYJOH010000308.1:1100-3766 GCA_964371685.1 uncultured Anaerolineaceae bacterium | reverse complement strand
GACGGGTGCCTCCTGCGGGAGCGGGTCGAGCAGCGCGCCATCGGCGCGGAGCCGCCCGCGGATCGTGCCCGCGGGGAGCGCGCGGGGGGTGGTGCCGGTGTCGGCGGCCAGCGCGGCGGCCGTGCCCGCTGCCTGGCCCATCGCCATGCAGGTGGCCATCGAGCGCGCCGACGCGTGGGCATCGTGGGTCGCGGAGAAGCAGCGGCCGGCGACGAGCAGGCCCTCGACCCCCGCCGGCAGCAGGCAGCGGTACGGGATGCCGTAGACGCCGCCCTCGCCGACGTAGCGCCACTCGGTGTCGCCGCCGGCGTGGTGGTCCTCGATCGGGGCCCCGCACAGCGCGATCTCGTCCTCGAACCGCCGGGCGCCGAGCACGTCCTCGCGGGTCAGCCGGTGGTCGCCGTGGACGCGGCGGCTCTCGCGGACGCCGATCGCGGGCGAGGTGGCGACGATGACGGCGGCCTCGAACCCGGGCACCCGGTCGCGCAGGAAGCGGTGGTACTCCTGGACCTGGCGTCGCCCCTCGACCTCGGCGCGGGTCAGCTGCGCCGGGTCCGTCGCGTCGACGTTCGGGATCCGGGTCATGTGCACCAGCACCACGCCGGGGTAGGGCGTGCGGTGCCACGAGCCCTCGATCCGCGGCAGGCGGTACTCGCCGCTCGCCGCCGCCTCGCGCATCCGCGCCCACAGCTCCGCCCTGGGCACCGCCGAGGCGCGCGCCACGTCCACGTTGGCGACCTTGAACAGCGTGGACAGCGACTGGACCGTCCCGCTCGCGGCGGCGTCGTCGAACGGGACGCCGGCCATTGCGCTCACGTCCGCGTCGCCCGACGCGTCCACGACGACGGCGGCCTCCACCCAGCGCTCGCCGCCCTTGTTCCACAGCCGGACCGCCGCCAGGCGCCCGCCGTCCACGCGCACGCCGGTGGCCCAGGTGTGGAGCAGGAGCTCGACACCGGCGTCCTCCGCGAGCCGCTCCCACAGGACCTTGAGCGCCTCGGCGTCGTAGGTGACGCCGGTGCCGGCGCCGTACGTGTTCGGGCGCTCGAAGGCGACACCGTCCGCGGTCAGCCGCTCCACGACCTCCCAGCCGAGGCCGCCGACGACCCGCCGGGGCCGGTCGCCCGGGGTGTAGAACGCGTAGAACGTGTCCAGCACGGCGGTCGAGGTGCCGCCCATGAACGCGAGGCGGTCCAGGAGCAGGGTCCTCGCCCCGAGGCGGGCGGCGGCGATCGCGGCCGAAGACCCTGCGGACCCCGCGCCGACGACGACGACGTCGAACCGGTCGCTCACGCGGACGCTCGCGCGGGCGAGACGGCGCCCGTGCCGGGCAGCGCGTACAGTCGCGCCGGGTTCGACACCAGGATCCGGTCCACGGCGTCGTCGCCCAGGCGCCGCCGGAGGCGCGGCACGAACGCGGTCATCAGGTAGCGCAGCCCCGGGCCGCCCTCGTACGCGCGCAGGTAGTCGCGCTGCCCGAGGTCGAGGCCCAGCACGATCCGGTCGAGGTGCCCGGCGCCGACCACGGCCTCGACGAGGTCCAGCACCACGCTGTCGGGGTGGTACTTGGTCCGGCCGATCGTGTCGTACTCCAGGGTGACGCCGCGGGCCGCGATCTCCGCGTGGAGCTCCGCGTCCGGGTTCCGGTCCAGGTGCGCGAGCGCGATCCGGTCGGGGCTCATGCCCGCCCCGGTGAGCAGGTCCACGACGTCGTGGCCCGCGGTGCCGATCTCGGTGTGCACGAGGACGGCGGCGCCGGTCGCCACGCTGGCCACGGCGATCGCCTCGAGGCGCCGCCGCTCGCTGCGCGTGATCCGGTGGTAGGACGCCCCGCCCTTGATCGCCCCCGCCCGCGCCGGGTCCAGCGGCAGCGACGGGTCGACCCAGTCGGCGGGGTGCATGCCGAGGCGGAGGTCCGTGACGATCCGCTCGGCGAGCGTCTCGACGGTCGCCCCGTGCACCCAGTGCCCGTCCGGGTAATGGGCGTCGCGGTGGTAGCCGCTGGCCGCGATGATCGTCAGGCCGGTCGCCTCGGCCACGCGGCGCATGCCCGCCGGCCGCCGCCCGAGCCCGATCGGCGTCATCTCCACGATCGTCCCGATGCCCGTGTCGCGGCCCTCGGCGGCCTCCTCGACCGCCCGGTCCACGTCGTCGAACGCCTGGCCGGGCATCGCCGGCGAATCGAGGAACAGGTGATCGTGCGCGTCCACGACGCCAAGCGCGTCCGCCGGGCGCGGTCCCAGGACGCTGACGACGTGGCCTGCAGGCACCGGAAGCCTCCAGCTCGGAAGCGGGCCCGACGGACGCCGGGCCACGTTCGAGATGGTACCGGCGCACGGCCCGGCCGGCGGATCCGCCCGTTTGCGGCCCGCGGCCGAGGGGTTTGCGATCCCGCGTCCGCCCGTTCGCTGCCCGCGGGCCTCCGCGCTCGAGGCGGCCGATCCTGCCATGCCCGCTGGCCCCAAGGTACCCCTTCCACACGGGGCGGCCATCGGCGATCGTCGGACGCACGCCGGGGGAATCTCAACGCGCCCCGTCCGGCGACGACGAAGGGGGAGCATGCGCGTCGCCCGACCCGAACCGCCGCCCCGACGGCCCGCCTTCACCGCGGCCGGCGTGCTGCCGGCCGGGTCCCGCGCGCCGCGCCCGGCGATCCTGGCGCGCCG
>CAYJOH010000308.1:0-1090 GCA_964371685.1 uncultured Anaerolineaceae bacterium | reverse complement strand
TCCCGGCGTTGCCGAACGCGAACGCGCCGAGGAGGGGCCCCGCGCGCCGCGCCGGGCTACCCTGCGGCGCGGGGCGTGGGCCGGGCCGCTGGCCGCGCTGGTGATGGTGCTCGCGTCGATCGTCCCGGGTCCGGCCGCCGCGGCCACGACGTGGTCGAAGAACCTGTACGTGGGAGGCGCGTTCCTCCACCAGGACCCCTACTACACGGCGTGCACCGCCGCGGCCACGATGACCATGCTCAACACCATCGCGGCCCGCGGCACCGGCGGTCCCGGGTTCACCTGGACCCCGTACAAGGTGAAGAACAACGCCGCGGATCCGACCGACCGGCGCGACATGACGTCGATCCTCGCCTTCGCCCGGTCGCGCGACACCCTGCGCTCCACGTCTGCAGGCAGCGACCCGCACGGCTGGCGCAACGCGCTGAACGCGTACGGCTGGGGCGAGGACGCGATGACCGACCCGTCCCGGATGGTGTACCGGGACCTCGCCTACCGGGGCATCAAGGGCGCCGTGAAGGCGGCGGTGCGGGCGATCGCCCGCTTCGGCATGCCGGTGGGCATCCTGGGCTGGGCCGGCGGGCACGCCCAGGTCATGACCGGCTACATCGTCAGCGGCGAGAACCCGGCGGTCTCGAACAACTTCGAGGTCCGCTTCGTGTACCTCTCGGATCCGCTGCGCAAGAGCTGGATCGTGAACAAGCGGCTCAGCATGGAGCAGCTCCGGAGCGGCTCGCTCAAGTTCCGCTTCCAGTCGTACCGCGAGTCGGACAGCCCCTACGACGACCCCTACATGGGTGCCGTCATCCGCAGCTCCGTCCGGCCCACGGTCGGGCCGTCCGAGTGGTACCGGCGCTGGGTGATCATCGCGCCCGTGCGCAGCGGGCTCCCGGATCCCGCGCCGGAGCCGTCGCCGGGCGTGTCCCCCTCGCCCACGCCGCCGCCCACGCCATTGCCCACGCCATCGCCGGAACCCGGTGGGGATCCCTCGCCGGGGCTCGAGCCCAGCCCGCCGGCCGGGGACGCGACGCCCGCGCCCGACGCCACCCCGTCCGACCCCGCTCCATCGGACGCGCCGAGCGCGGCGACG
>CAYJOH010000307.1:0-3776 GCA_964371685.1 uncultured Anaerolineaceae bacterium | reverse complement strand
CGGGCATGCAGGGCGATCCTTCCGCGGGCGATGGGTCGGCGCCGATTGTAGGGCGGACCCGGCTCGGACCGCGCCCGGGGGCTCGGCGTCGGGGTCATCGCGCGGCCAGGCCGGCCGCGAGCAGGATGACCGCAAGGACGCGTGTGGAGGTCCTCACTGGGTAGTCCCCTCTGAAGGTGGCGGGCGGCTTCAGCCCGCCGGGATCTCGATCGTCACGCGCCCCGTTCCCCCGGGGGGGATCACGACCCTGCCGCGGCCGAGCAGCGCTCGGCCGAACGGCGACCACACCTCGATGGTGTAGCCCGTGGCTCCCAGGTCACTCCATACGCAGACTCCCCCTCGTACCGGCTCCACGTCGCATCGGTTGGTCGCGAACACGTCGTCCGGGAACGCCCCGCTCACGTCGGGGCTGATCAGCACGTAGCCGCCGCTCGGCGACCGCCCGGCCGCGTCGACGACCGTGACCACGAGCGACCCGCGCTCGGTGAGCAGTTCCGTCGGCTCCCGCAACTCCACATCGACCAGCAGCCAGTCGCCACCGTCGAGGTGCTCCATGATCAGCCGCGTGATGTCGCCGGACTCAGGGCCAGCAGTAACCTCGATGCCGACCCGGTTCTCCCTCGTGCGGATGCCATAGCCCTCGAGGCTGATGTCGTGTCGGGTCAGCCAGCGCTCGAAGTCCGGCTTGCGGATCGGGGTCAGCAATGCGTCGAGGTCGCGCTCCGACCAGCGCACCTGGTCGACCTGGAGCTGCACCGGATCGGCGAACAGGGCGCGGATTGCCGCCTCATGCTCGGCCGGGCGCCCGGTGACGAGGACGTGCATGGTCCCGATGTCGTCGCGATACACGCCCGACCACTCGTCCCTGTGGTCGCGGGCGTAGTTGTTGAGCACGGGCATGATCTCCGCCGCTGTCGTGACGGCGTGCTCGAGGCGTGCGGCCTCCTCGCGGGTCACCGGGAGCCCTCCCCAGTCGACTGATCGGGGGTCCGCCAGCACCCGGCGCACCCACGCCTCGTCGTGGCGGAGCCCGAGTCGCCGCCGGCTCTCGACCGCGTTGGGCAACGCCGCCTGGTCGAGCTGCTCGGCCTCGTCTGGGCTGACCTTGATCCCGAGCCGCTCCACCGAGGCCGGGTTCGCCTGGACCGCCTCGACCCACTCGCGATCGGCGCGCAACGCGGCGCGTTCGCGGACGAGGATCGAGGCCGTAATCACGGGATCCGGGGTCGGGGACGGGGTCGCCGGTGGCTCGACGATCCCGCAACCCGAGAGGAGCACAACGAACAGCAGGAAGATATTCGGGCCGCCCCACGATCTGGCCGTTCGCCGGCTGGTCATCGCTCGCATCAGCCCCCAACCACCCGATGCCGAAACGAGGGTAGCAGGCGTGGTCCCAGCCGCCTCTCGCACCGGCATCGCCGCGGCGTCGCCGCCATCGTTGCCGGTGACGGTCTTGAACGCCGCCAGATGGGGCGCGTCCACGGCCGTCGATGAAGCCTGCTCGGCGCCAGCCCGTGCGGCCAGCGCAACAGGCGATCCGCGCGGCCTTGGTGCGGGATCTTGACAATCGCCGCGGCGATGTTAGATTGTTGTCTAACACGAGTGAGATGACAAGGACACCGATGGCCGCCACCACCCGCTCCGCCACCCCGGCCGCCCCCAGCGGTCGCGCGATGCTCCGCGATTTCGGAGCCGGGCTGACCCTGCCCATCCGCTTCGACGTCCGGACGGCGTACGACTTCGCGATCAGCCTCGCGACCGAGGCCGGCGAGGACGAGGAGCTGCCGGCGGACGATCGGGCGTGGCTGGACCGGTCCCGGGCGGCGCTGCCGGAGCGCCTCCGCACGGCGATCGACGCCGAGATGTGCATCTTCGGCTCCAGCCTGATCGTGGACGCGCCGCAGGTCACGGACGCCGCCTCGTTCCTCGAGCTGCTGCGCGCCACCCCGGGGCGGGCGTTCACCACCGCCGTGCTCGCGGACCAGCTACGCGACCCCATCCACCAGGCGGAGATCGAGGCTGCCCTCGACGGCGACCGCGCGGCGATCGACGGCGTCCTCGCCTCGTGGCCCGATCACAAGCAGGGCTGGCTGGGCCGGCTCCTGGGCGACGCGGACACGCTCGTCGGCGAGGTGATCGAGCTGATGACGGCCTGGCTCCCGCTGTACCAGGAGATCGAGCCGCGCGTGCGGTCGATCATCGAGCGGGACGCCGCCCTGCGCGCGGACGATCGCGCGAAGCTGGGCTCCATCGCGCTCATCGAGAAGACCACCAACGGGATCCGGTGGCTCTCCGAGCCCGGCGTGCGGCGCGTCGTCCTGGCGCCCTCCTACCTCAACCGGCCGTACAACTTCACCTTCGCCGGCAGCGACTGGCGCATGTTCGTCTACCCGGTCTCGGACGCGGCCCTCGAGCCGCACGACCCCCTCGCCCCGCCGGCCGGCGTGCTCCGCCTGCATCGCGCGCTGGGCGACGACACGCGGCTCCGGATCCTGCGGCTGCTGCGTGACCGGGACTATTACATCACCGAGATCGCGGAGCGGCTGGAGCTCTCCAAGCCGACGATCAAGCACCACCTCGCGCAGCTCCGGGCCGCGGGCCTGGTCACGCTCACCGAGGAAGGTGGCCTCAGCTACTACAGCCTCCGGCGCGACCGGCTCGACGACGCCTCGTCGGAGCTGAAGCGCTACCTCGTCCCCTAGTCCCATGCCTGCCGGATCCGCGTCCCATGCGGCCCGCGAGTTAGATGAAGGGCTAACAGCCGTGAGATCACTGATGACCGACCACCTCGACTCCCCGACCATCCAGCCCGGAGACAGCCACGTGTACGAGCCCCTCCACCTCAACGACATGGCCCAGGTCGCCAACGACCGCATCCACGACCTGTACGAGACCGCCGCCGAGCTGCGCGCGACCCGCCGGCCGGCCTGCGAGCGCGTCGGGCTGCTGATGCGGACCCGCTGGTCGCTGGGTCGCCGCCTGATCTCGATCGGCAGCGCCGTATCCGGACAGCACGCCTGAGGAAGCTCGCCGCGATACGGCCGGTCGCGCCGTGGCGGAGACCGTGACCGCCTCGCTCCTCGAGGCGTGGCTCCGTTGCGCGCGGCCGGCCGTCGTCGCACCACGACGGGCGGTCGCCGCGACCCGGTGACCGCACTCCCGGCGTTCTCCGGACTCCACGGGTAGACTCCGCTGCCGTGAGTCCCAGGTCTCCCCTCCCGCTCGTCGCCGGCGCCCTGCTGGCCCTCGTCCTCGCCCTGCCCGCGCTGGCGCACGCCGAGCTGGTGTCCTCGGATCCCGCGGACGGCGCCGTGCTGGACGAATCGCCCGGGGCGATCACGCTGACCTTCAACGACCGGCTCATCAGCGGCCGGAGCTTCTTCGAGCTCGTGGGGCCGGGAGGCAACACGGGGTTGCAGCTGCGCGGCGACGTCGATCCTGATCGGCCACGGCGCCTGGTGCTGGTGATCGCGGACGGGGCGCCGGCGCCATCACTCGCCCCTGGGCCATGGGAGGGCCGCTGGCGAGCCGTGGCCGACGACGGCCACGACGAGCTCAAGCGCGGGATCGTCCGGTTCACCGTCCTCGCCCCGACCCCGTCACCCGCGACTCCCCTGCCGCCAACCGCCACCCCGGGCGGGACGAACGAGCCCGCGACGCTCGAGCCGCCGACGCCATCCCCGGCGGCCACGGCGCCCTCCGCCGCCCACACCCCGAGCCCCACGGCCGTGCCCGGCGAGCCCGCGGCGTCCACCGGCGACGTGCTGCTGCCGATC
>CAYJOH010000306.1:0-3797 GCA_964371685.1 uncultured Anaerolineaceae bacterium | reverse complement strand
GAACCGAGCGCATGTCGAAGGACCTCGAGGAAGACCGGGTCGGCCATGGTGGGGCGTGTCGTCATGCCCGAAGCACCTCGCCCGCCCGCTCACCGGTCGGCCGGCCGGCCTCGAACGCGATGCGCCCATTGACGAGCACGGCATCCATGCCCGACGCGAGCGTCTCGGGTCGGATCGCGTCGGCGGGCTCCCGCACGGCGGCGGCATCGAACACGACCACGTCGGCGCGGGCACCCAGCCCCAGGCGTCCGCGGTCGGCCAGGCCGGCCTGCGCGGCCGGCAGGCTGGTGATCCGTCGGATCGCTTCCGGCAGCCCGAGCGCACCGGTCTCCATGACCGCCCGGCGCAGGAACCAGGCCGCCCACGTGAAGGCACCCGGCAGGAGGCGTGGCAACAGGCGGCTGCCGAGGTCCATCGTGGTCCCGTCAGACCCGACCGCACAGCGGCTGGTCCCGATCGCCCGCAGGATGTCCGCCTCCGCGTACGTCATCCCGATGGCCATCGGTCGGTCGACATCGCCGGCCTCCGCGGCGCGGCGCAGGACGGCTGACAGCAGCTCGGCGGGCGTCATGCCCCGGTCCGTCGCGACCACGCTCACGCTCCGCGTCCGCAACTCCTCGAATCCGCCGCCCGCGTCGAGGACGAACGTCCGGTCCCACCCTGCCCGTCCGAAGCTCGGGATGACCCCCTCGTCATGCGGCCCCACCCGGAGCTCGCGCCGCCCCGTGGTGCCGCCGGTCAGCGCGGTGCTCAGGTTCGTGATCCCGAACAGGCGGGTGTGCACGTCCCAGGCGATCGGCAGCCCGTCCGCCGCCGCGCCCTCAAGTGCCTCGGCGATGCGCTGGTCGGCGTCCGGCGGGCCCGACCCGCGACGGGCGAGGATGTGCGACACCTGGGTCCGCGCGCCGGTCGCACGAGCCACCTCGATCGCTTCGATGGTGCCCTCGACCACGCGCAGGCCACGATCGCGGGTGTGGGTCGCGTAGAGGCGGCCGCGCTGCACGACCGCCCGCACGAGCGCCTCGATCTCCGGTCCGGAAGCGGCCGCCTCCGCCGGGTACTCGAGGCCCGTGGAGAGCCCCAGGGCTCCCGCGTCGAGCCCGGCGTCGAGCTCGCGCGCCATCGCGGAGCGCTCATCCGGGCGTGCCGGGCGGGTGACGTCCTCGACCGCCACCAGGCGGAGGTTGCCGAACGGCACGAGCGTCCCGACGTTGATGGCCGGTCGGGCGTCGGCGAGCCGGTCGAGGTACTCGCCCACGGATCGCCAGTCCAGCGGCCGCAGGCCAGGACCCCAGCCATAGATGTTGGCGGCGGACCGCGGATCCCCCGGGTCTCCCAGCGGTGCACATCCGTGGCCGCAGTTGCCGACGATCTCCGTGGTGACGCCCTGCGCGATCGCACTCCCCGCCCCGGGGTCGACGAGGAGGCTGAAGTCGGAGTGGCTGTGGATGTCCACGAACCCGGGCGCCACGGTCCGGCCGCGGGCGTCGATGCGCCGGTCCGCCTGGACAGCCGCCAGGTCGCCGAGCGCGACCACCTGGCCATCGCGGATGCCAAGGTCCGCGCTGACCCCGGGAGCGCCGGACCCGTCGAGCAGCGACCCCCCGGTGATCACCACGTCCAACGCACTCACCGGGAACACACTCACCGGCCGACCTCGATGAGGACCAGCCCGTGCGGTTCGCGCCAGGCACGGGCGCCGGGTGGCACGAGGATCGTCGTGTCGTACTCGTCGATGATGAACGGGCCATCACGCGGGTCGGCGAGGTCTCCCCGGCCGAGCAGCGGCGTGTCGACCCATCCGCTGCCGGCGAACCAGGCACGCCGCGCCGCTGGGCCGGTGCGTGCCGGCGGCTCCATGCGGGCAGCCGCGAGCGCGACGCTGGCTCGCTCGCCCTCGGGCGCCCTGGCGACCACGCGGACGTTGACGACCTCGACCGCCTCACGCGCCTGGGCGTAGCCATAGGTGCGCTCGTGCTCGGCCGTGAACGCCATGGTCAGGGCGCGGGGCGTGGAGCGCCCGACCGGTCCGGCCGGCAGGGAGATCGTCAGGGAGGCGGACTGGCCCCGGTAGCGCAGGTCCGCGGATCGCTCCGTCGTCCACCCCCGAGCTTCGTGCTCGAGCATCGCGTACGCGTCCGAGAGCGACTCGTGGCCGATCCGGTCGAGCCGCCCGGGCAGCGCCCGCACGAGGTGCCGCGCCTCGTGTGCGTCGAGCAGCCCCACCGACGAGAAGAGGCCGGCAGCCGCCGGCACGACGACCCGCGCGATCTCGAGCTCCCGAGCCAGCTGCACGGCGAACAGCGGCCCGTTGCCGCCGAACGCGATCATCCCGAACGCCGAGGGCAGCCGGCCGCGATAGGTCGTCACGGCCTTGACGGCGCGCGCCATCGCCGCGCCGGCGACCGCGATGACGCCGTGGGCGGCCTGCGGCAGCTCCAACCCGAGCGGGCGGGCGACATCGCGGGCGATCGCCTCCTCCGCCAGATCGTGGTGGATCCGAACGGCGCCGCCCGCGATGGCGGCAGGGTCGAGGTAGCCCAGCACCACGGTCGCATCGGCCACCGTGGCGGCCGTGCCACCGGCGCCGTATGCGGCGGGTCCCGGAACCGCACCCGCGCTCTCGGGACCGACCCGAAGCGCTCCGTCGGGTGTCACCCGCACGATGGAGCCGCCGCCCGCGCCGACCTCGGCGATGTCGAGCACCGGCATCCGCAGCGCGTGGCCCCGCCCTCGCCCGACGCCCCCGTACGACGAGATCCCGCCACCGACCTCGTACTCGCTCGTGAGTGTCGGGCGGCCGCCCTCCACGAGCGATGCCTTCGTCGTGGTGCCGCCCATGTCCAGCGTGATGACATCGCTCCAGCCGATGGTCGCCGCCAGGCGGGCGGCCCCGACCACGCCCGCCGCCGGACCCGACTCGACGATGGCCGCAGGGCGTGCGCGCGCCGCGGCGAGCGACATGAGATCGCCGCTCGACTGCATCATCCGCAACGGCGCCACGATGTGCCTGCGGCGCAACCGCTCCTCCAGGACGCCCAGGTACCCGCTCACGATCGGCCCGATCACGGCGTTGACCACGGTCGTGCTCGTCCGCTCGTATTCCCCGAGCTCCGGCAGCACCTCCGACGAGAGCGAGACGTACAGGCCCGGGGCCGCGGCGCGGACAAGGGCGGCCGCCGCCTGCTCGTGGGACCCGTTGCGGTATGCGTGCAGGAACGAGATCGCGATCGCCTCGACGCCCGCGTCGAGAGCACGCCCGATCGCCGTGGACACCGTCGCCTCGTCGAGGGAGACGGCCACCGAGCCATCCGCCAGGATGCGCTCCTCGATCTCGAGCCGGAGCTGCCGAGGCACGAGGGGTGCGGGCGGTCGCCAGTGGTGGTCGTAGAGCACGGGCGACCGAACGCGGCGAAGCTCCAGGATATCCCGGAAACCGCGCGTCGCCAGGAGCGCGGTCCGTGCCACGCGGCCCTCCAGGATCGCATTGGTCGCCACCGTGGTCGCGTGCTCGACCGCACGCACGTCGCGGTGCGCTCCTCGCGAAGCCTCCGCGATCCCGTCCACGGTGGCACGCGCGAAGTCGTCCGGCGTCGACGCGACCTTGCGCCGCTCCAGGTGGCCGGCGTCGTCGACGGCCATCACGTCCGTGAAGGTGCCGCCGATGTCCGCCGCCACCCGGAGGGCCCGCTCACCGGACGACCCCGCGGAACTCTGGCCGACCGACCGCGGATGCCGAGCGACGCGAACCTTCCCCACCATGGATCCATCTTGGCGCATCGCGATGAGCCCTGAAC
>CAYJOH010000305.1:0-3822 GCA_964371685.1 uncultured Anaerolineaceae bacterium | reverse complement strand
CATCCGGAAGAAGCTGAGCTCGGCGGCGTGCTCCGGGGTCGCCGCGGCGTCCACCCTTTCGAGCGCCACCAGCAGCGCGCCGTCGAGGTCACAGCCGCGGAGGTAGGGCAGCATGTCGTTGTCGAAGATCGCCTGGCGATCGTTGTTGGTCAGGAACTTGGCCCGGTAGCCGGGGCCGGCGTAGAGCTGGACGCGGCCGTGGCACGGATCGCTCTGGTACAGGTCGAACAGGATCACGAGCCCGTCGTCGAACCCCTTCCGGCCGACGCCCCACTGGTCCATCAGGGCGATGGCGTGGTCCTCGGCGTCGTCGTCGGTGGTCCAGTCGGGCGCCAGCTGCGTGTACACCACCACCTCGGCGCCGGTCCGCGCCTCGACGGCGTCGATCGTGGCCTCTGCCTGCGCGATCGTGGCGTCGCGCAGGACGTCCGCGGTGTCGTAGACCGCCTGGTTCTCGACCGGGTCCGGGAACGGTGGGCCTGCCGCCGCGGCGACGGCGGCGACGGCGACGGTGAGGCTGGCGGCGAGCGACAGGGCGGAGAAGAAGCGGCTGCGCATGCGCCCACGATACAAGCGCGCGGCGCTCACGAGGCGGCCGCCGCGCCCGTTGCATCCGCCGGGTTGACGGCGTCCGCCGCCGCCGGGTTGACGGCGTCCGCCGCGGCCGCCGGGTGTCGCGCCCGGATCCGGCGGACGAGCTCGGCTGCCTGCTCGTAGCGGCCGAAGCTGGGCATCAGGTACGTGCCGGACACCTCGGCCTCCACCTGCGCCAGGAGCGCGTCCGCCATCTCGATCCCGGCCTCCGTGCCGCCGGCGCCGGCATCGCGCATCCGGGCCCGGGCCGCGTCCGGGATCGTGATGCCGGGGACCTCGTTGTGGAGGAACTCCGCGTGGCGCGACGAGACCAGCGGCAGGATGCCCAGCAGGACCGGGACGGGGAAGCCGCGGGGCCCGAAGCGCCGGCGCGCCTCGGCGAGCATCGCCTCGACCTGGGGGACGTCGTACAGCGGCTGGGTCATCACGAGCTCGGCGCCCGCCGCCAGCTTGCGCTCCAGGCGGTCCCACTCGGTGGCCGCGTCGTGGGCGGTCGGGTCCAGCGCGCAGGCGATCGTGAACGAGGCTCGCTGGCCGATCGGCGAGCCCGCCTGGTCCTCGCCCCGGTTGAGCCGGGCCAGGATCTCGATCAGTCCGATCGAGTCCACGTCCCAGACCCCCGTCCCGGTGGGGTAGTCGCCGACCCGCGGCGGATCCCCGGTGAGCGCCAGGATGTTGCGCACGCCCAGCGCGTGGGCGCCCAGGAGCTCGGACTCCAGCGCCATCAGGTTCCGGTCGCGGGTCGTGCAGTGGACGAGGCACTCGACGTCGAGGTCGTGCTGGATGCCGAAGGCGACGGCGAGCGCGCCCATCCGCACCCGCGCCATCGCCGAGTCGCTGATGTTGAGGACGTCCGTGCCGGCGTCGCGGAGCAGGCGGGCCGCGTCGATGGTGCGGTCGATCCGGATGCTCCGCGGCGGGTCGATCTCGACCGAGATCACGAACCGGCCGGCGGCCAGGGCACGGCCCAGGCCCGTCTCCGGGACGCGCTCGCCCTGCTCCGCGGGCGTCTCCGCGAACGCGGCCCGGGGGCTGGCGCCCGAGATCGGGGCTCCCGTGGCGGTGGTCGTCCCGGCGGCGCGAGCCTGCGCGCGGCGCGCGTCCGCAGTCCGGAGGGCATCGAGCGCGGCGCGCATCGCCGCCACGTGCTCGGGCGTGGTCCCGCAGCAGCCGCCGATGACCTGCGCGCCCGCGTCCAGCAGCCGGGGCACGATCGAGCCGAAGTACTCGGGGCCCGCGGCGTAGATGAACCGGCCCTCCATGCGCTGCGGCAGGCCGGCGTTGGGCATGATCGATCTTGCCGGACCCCCGGCCGCGGCGGGCCCGAGGCGCTCCAGCGCGTCCAGGCACGCCAGCGGCCCCACGCCGCAGTTGACGCCGATCGCGTCCACGCCGGCAATCGTCAGGGCGGCCACCGCAGCGGCCGGCGTCGTCCCGTCCGCGAGCACCAGGTCCTCGCCGAAGGTCATCGACGCGATGACCGGCACGTCCGCGGCCTTGCGCGCCTCCTCGACGGCCAGCAGCAGGTGCCGGAGGTCGAAGAAGGTCTCGATCACCAGCAGGTCCACGCCGCCCTCCAGCAGGCCGTCGACCTGCTCGCGGAAGGTGGCCCGGATCGTCGCGTCGTCGGGGTGGGTGAGCTCCCGCGTGGGCGGCCCGAGCGGCCCGATGCTGCCGCCGACCCAGGCGTCACGGCCGTGGACGTCGCGGGCCTCGCGAGCGACCTGTGCCGCGCGGCGGTTGAGGCGGCCCGCCTCACCACCCAGCCCGAAGGTGTCGAGGCGGTGACGGTTGGCGCCGAAGGTGAGGGTCTCGATGAGGTCGGCGCCGGCCTCGAGGTACTCGCGGTGGATCGTGGCGACGAGGTCCGGGCGTGTCGCGGCGAGCTCGTCCAGGCAGGCGCGTTGCGGGATGCCGCGCGAGAACAGGAGCGTGCCCATGCCGCCGTCGGCGAGCAGGGGGCCGTCGGCGAGTCGGGCGGCGAAGCGGTCGCGGGGCAGGCTCATCAGGTGCGAAGGGTAGCCGGTCGGGTCGCTGCCGGGCGACGTTCGTGGCGTTGGACTCTGGCGCGTCGGGCCGCGTCGGGCCACGCTTCGGCCGAACACCGGAGGTGCATCGATGACACAGGGTGCCTGGCGGCATCATGACGCGCCGCCGACCGCAACCGACTTGGCCGACGGGATCGCGCCGGAACGGCGGCCGATGTGGCTGGAGCTCACCCGCTGGCTGCGCACCACGTACGGCCTCGACGGCGAGCTCACCTGGACCGACGAGGAGACCGGTTGGGTGCTCCGCTACCGGCGCAACGGCAAGGCGCTGACCACGCTCATGCCGGGCGAGGCCGGTGGGATCGGCGCGCTCGTCGTGGTGGGCCCGTCCGTCGTCGAGGCGGCGCTCGCCGCGCCGCTGTCGGAGACCACGCGCGAGGCGCTCGAGTTCGCGAAGCCCTACTCGGACGGCCGCTGGCTGTGGCTGAAGGTCACCGAGCCCCGCATCGTGGAGGACATCGAGACCCTGATCCGGCTCAAGTCGCCGCCGCCCCGGCGCTTGCGAGGCGGCCCCCCGGACGGGGCCACCGAGGAACGGGCCGGGGAGCTCGCCTCGACCGGCTGAGACCGCTGGGGTCGTCTCCTGCCCGAGCGACCGGGCGGCGGGCCCGCGGCGGGCTTGCGCCCGGAGCGCTGCTCGCTGTGCCCGTTCCGGCCCGGCGCCAGGCTCTGCTGCCTGCTCAACAGGCGTCCCGATGGAGATCCCATCCTCGTGCCTGCCCAACAGGCAGAAACGTGAAGAGACCTCCCGTGCTTCGCGGTCCTGCCTGCCTGACAGGCGGGATTCGGCGGGCGCTTCATCCGTCCGCCTGGGGGGCTGGCCGCGGCCGGGTGGCCCGCGTGCCGATCGAGCGGCCGGGTGGCCCGCGTGCCGATCGAGCGGCCGGGCCCGGACGCTCACTCGCAGTCGCCGGACGGACCCGGATGAACGTCGAGGGCGAGCGTCGCGCCGCGGGCCGGCATCAACCCCCGCCCCGCCGCCGGCCGATGACCAGCGACCCGTCCCGTTCCAGCAGCACCTGCGGGGGACGCGGCCGGCCGTTGTAGGTCATCGCCATCGACGCCGCGTAGGCACCGGCGTCCGCGATCGCGACCAGGTCACCGCGGCGGAGCGGGGGCAGGTCGTGGCGGTCGAAGGTGTCGGTCGACTCGCACACCGGGCCGTCCACCCGCGCCGGCG
>CAYJOH010000304.1:0-3852 GCA_964371685.1 uncultured Anaerolineaceae bacterium | reverse complement strand
TCTGGGACGAGGTGAAGAACCACTTCGGGTACTGGAGGAACACGGCGCCCAGCTGGCCCGCCTCCGCCAGCGGCGCCAGGCCGTCCGCGAACAGGCGCCAGACCTCCGCCAGCAGCTCGCCCGGCAGGTCCTTCGCGTACAGCCGCGCCTTCTGGGCGAGCGTCGCCGGCAGGACCTCGCGCAGCCCCTTGGGCAGCCGTTTCGTCTCGGTGGGTTGGCCGGTGAGCAGGGCGTGCGCCTTGATGTCGAACACGAAGTCGGGCGGCGTGCGCTCCACCCACAGCTCGGACAGCCGGCGCGAGGGCAGGGCGTAGTAGGTGGCGTCCACCTCCACGACCGGGAACCGCGAGGCGTAGAACTGCAGCCGCTCCTCGGCCGTGTCCGCCTGCGACGGGTAGAACACGCCGGCGGCGGTCATCGTGGGGTCCGTCCAGGAGGCCGTGCCGACCCGGATCCGGTGGCCCGAGGGCAGCTCCAGCGGCACGGCCGCGGCGTCCTCGAGGGCGGCGTCCATCCGCGCGCGTGCCGCCTCGGGGCCCGGATCGTGGGCGGGCCCGAGGTCGTCCGCGGGGCGATGCGGCGTCACGGGCGTGGCGGCGCTCCCGTGACGGCCACGGCGCCAGCGGTTCCCGCGGCGTGCCGCTCGGCGATCAGGGCCCGATAGACGGCCTCGTACTCGTCGACCATCCGCGCGGGCGAGAACCGCTCGATGGTGCGGTTGCGGATCAGGCGGCGGTCCAGGTCGCGCACCCGCTCCACGGCCAGCGTCGCCTCCGCCACGTCGTCCACGAGGAACCCGGTGACGCCGTGCTCCACGGTCTCCGTCAGCGCGCCCGCGCGCCGGGCGATGACCGGCGTCCCGGTGGCCATGGACTCGATGGCCACCAGCCCGAACGGTTCCGGCCACCCGCCGAGCATCACCGTCGCCAGGGCGCCGGCGTACAGCGGATCCCGCTCGTCGGGCCCGACCTCGCCCAGGAACTCGATCGCGCCCTCCTCGACGGCGGGGACCACGAGCTCGCGATAGAGCCGTCGCTCCGCCTCGTCGTAGACCTTGGCGGCCGCCCGGAGCCGGATGCCCGTCCGGCGGCTGAGCTCGATCGCCTCGCGCAGGCCCTTCTCCGTGGCCACGCGCCCGACGAACGCGAGGTAGTCGCCCGGGAGGTCGTTGAAGGGCATGTCCTCGAGCGGGAGCCCGTGGTGGATCGTCGCGATCCAGCGCTGGTCCGGGAACCACCGCCGCTGGCTCTCGCTGATCGCGACCAGCGGCACGTCGCGGTGGGCCTCGAGGAGCAGCGGCATCCCGACCACGTCCAGTCGGCCATGGAGCGTGGACACCACGGGGGTCTCGCAGTGCGCCGCGAACACGATGCCGTGGGCCTCGAGGTGGGCGTGCACGATGTCGAACCGGTGGGCCTCGCGCCAGGCGACCTCCACCGTGTGCTGCATGTAGCCGGTGACATCGCCTACGTAGCCCGTGGACCACAGGCTCTCGGCGACCGTCGGGATGTGCTCGTAGGGGACGTCCGAGTCGCCGGACGCCACGAGCGCGACATGGTGGCCCCGCCGGTGCAGCTCCTCGCCGATCGCGTGCACGACCCGCTCCGTGCCGGCATAGCTCGGCGGGGGGACGGCCAGCATCGGCGGGGCGACGAGCAGGACGCGCAGGCGGTCGCCGAGGGGCGGCGCGCCGCTGTTGCCGTTCCGCAGGGTCGTGTCGATTGCCATCACCCCCATTGAACCACGGGCGCCGCCGATCCCCGTTCCGCGGCCCCGGCCGCGCGTTGCGGCCACGTTACGGATCGCGGGCCGGTCGCCCGCGCGCCCCCGGTCAGTACCGCGTGTCGGGCGTCGAGGCCGGCTCGGGCAGGGTGCCCGGCGCGGGCACGCTGGCCGCTGCGGGCGTGACACGCACCCGGACCAGCGCCGGGGCGTTGCCCAGGGCCGACAGCGAGCCGTGTGCCGGCGACACGACGTCCAGCAGCAGGAGGTACTCGCCGGGCATCGGCGGGGCGACGAGATCGAGCGTCACGACGAGGCCGCTGCCGGGCACGGACGCCTCGAGGTCGAGCGTCGCGGACACGGGGACCGGCACCGCCAGCCCCTCCGCCGAGACCCACGTCGCAACGAGGTGCGCCGGCACCCGCGAGGTCCGCAGCCAGGTCAGGAGGTCCGCACCCGTGAGCGCCGTGGGCGAGGTCGCGACCGCGTCCCAGGCCTCGGAGCCGGCATTGACCACCCGGACGGCCAGCGGCGAGGCCGAGCCCGCAGCCGCCGAGAGCGAGGCCGGGGCGCCATACGCCACCGCGACCGGCCCGGCCACGCGCACGATCATCGGCGTCAGCAGCGCCTGGGTCGCCGCGTCGTAGGCGACGCCGGACGGCGTGTGCAGTGTCGGGACCAGGCGGTACAGGCCCGGGGCCTGTGGGTAGCGGACGTCGAGCACGAGGCCCTTCGCCGTCGACGTCACGGTCGCCAGGCTGACCACCGAGCCGACCTGCTCGGGCACGACCAGCTCCACGTCCGGGACGGACGCCTCGGGATCCGGCGTGGTCGCGGGCGTGGGCGACGCGCCCGGCGACGGATCGGGAGAGGCGGAGGGCGACGGCGCAGGATCGAGCGACGGGGACGCGGACGGCGCGGGCGACGGATCCGGCGAGGGGCTGGCAACGGGGCTCGCGGTGGGGGAGGGGGCGGGCTCGGGGTCGAGGAGGATCGGGTCCCAGCGGACGCCGATCCGGGCCCCCTTCGGCACGGCCTTGAGGCCTGCCTTCGACAGCGCCAGGGTCAGGTTGGTGGCGGTCCCGGCGATGGGCAGCGCCCGGAGCGACGGCGTGCCGAACCGGAGGCCGAGGCTCGCCAGGCTGGGCTGCGCCGGCGGACCCACGTACGGGGCGCCCGCGTTGCCCGTGGCGCCGGCCCGCATCGCCGACGCGCTCACCCCGGCGGAGACCAGCGACCGGAAGTACCCGCCGGCCGCCCGGTCCGGATCCAACCGGGCCGTGAAGCCGGGCGACCGGACGCTGGCGACCCCGAACGCGTGCCCCTTCGCGCTCGGTGAGCGGCTCCAGATCTGCTCGATGGTGAGCCCGGTCGTGAGCAGGGACTTCACGTAGTACGCGGGGCCCAGGTGACCCTCGGCGACCACCGCCCGTGCCCCGGCCCGCAGGAAGCCCGACGCGTAGTTGTCCACGCGCTGGACCGCCTGGTCCACCGTGCCCTCGGACAGGCCGGGCTCCGTGTTGCCGCTCGCGTAGCACAGGTGGCTCAGGACCACGATGGCGTTGGGCGCCAGGGCGAGGTCGTCCACGAACGCCTCGCCGAAGTACTGGTGGGCGCTGTCGTCCACGCCGGCGACGGGGTTGAGGCCGAGCCCGTTCTGGGTGGGCGGGAACAGCTCGTCGCGATACCGGCTGGGCCAGCCGTTGCCGTGGCCCAGGTAGATGAAGATCGAGGCGCCCTCGGCGGCGCGCTGGACGGCCGGCCAGCTGGCGTCGGGGGAGTAGACCTTGACGACCTGGGCGCCCGCGGCGGCGGCGGCGATGGCGGCCTTGTCGGCCTGGGAGCGGTAGCTCGCGGTGAGCGACCCGACGGGCCCGACGACGAGCACGACCTTCGGGACGCGCGCGGCAGCCAGCACGGGTGCGATGGCACCCGTGGCGCTGAGAACACCGGCAAGGATGGCGACGGTCGTCGCGCGTGCGATGCGGTTCAGCGATGCGGCTCCCAGGGCGGCGTTGACGGCCCGGCGGTACCAGGACGGTAGCCTAACCCTCTTACTCCGGGATGACCAGAGCGGTTCAGCCCCCGGCGGACCGGGTCGAACGAGCCCCGACCGGCCGGTGGTGCGCC
>CAYJOH010000303.1:0-3856 GCA_964371685.1 uncultured Anaerolineaceae bacterium | reverse complement strand
GACCTGGACCGGGCGTCCGCGGAGGCCGAGGTGGAGCTGCTCGACCCGGCGGCGCGGCGCGCGTCCTCGGCTGGCGGAGCGGACTCCGTGGCCTCGGCGGCGCCGAGGCGGGCCCGGCTGTCGACCGCCCACCGCCCGACGGCAGACCGTGCCGGCACCTCGTCCCGTGGCGCCGGGCGCCGGGTGCCGGACCTCGGCGTGCTGCCCCGGCTGCTGCACCCGACCGGGGCCTTCGCCTCGCTCCGCGAGCGCCTCGGCCAGGCCGGGTCGCCGCCCGGGATCCACGGCCGCCACGCCGGGCTGACCGCCGTCCCGCACGGCGCCAAGACGTACCTCGCGGCGGCGCTCGCGCTGGCGCCGGCGGGGGAGCGGATCTGCTGGGTCGCGCGCGACGCGGAGATCGGCGACCGGGTGGCCGAGGAGCTCGGGGCGTGGCTGGGTGGCCCCGATCTGGTCGCCGTGCTGGAGCCGCGGACGTCGCTGGCGTACGAGCGCAGCGAGCTGGTCCCCGACGAGACGGCCGCCAGGGTCGCGGCGCTCGCGGCCTGGCGGACGGGCACCGCCCGCGTGCTCGTCGCGAGCGTCCAGGCGCTGCTCCAGGCGACGCTCGCCCCGGACGACCTCCCGGCCCAGCCGCGCACGCTGCGGGCGGGCTCCCGAATCACCGTTGAGGCGCTCCTCGCGGAGCTGTTCGAGCGCGGCTACACCCCGGTCGTCGAGGTCGCCGGCCACGGCGAGATCGCCCGACGGGGCGGCATCGTGGACGTGTTCCCGCCGTCGGCGCCGCTCCCGGTCCGGATCGAGTTCTTCGGCGACGAGATCGACTCCCTGCGTGCGTTCGATCCCACCGATCAGCGGAGCGTCGAGGCGGTCCGCGAGGTCACGCTGCTGCCCGCGACCGAGTTCCTGCTGCCGCCGGACGGCGGCGACGCGATCCGCGCCCGGCTGGGCCGGTCCGCGACGCGCCTGCCCGAGCGGCTGGCCGCGGACCTGGCGCGGTTCGCGGGGGAGGCGGTCTCCGAGGGCGCCGCCCGGGTCGCCACTGGCCGGGCGCTGGCCGTGGGCGATGCGGCGGAGGTCTGGGCGCGGCTCGTCGCCCCGTCCACGGGCCTCGACCACCTCGATGGCTCGACGCTGCTGATCCTCGACGAGCCCGGTGACCTGGCGGACGCCGCCGACTTCCTGTGGCGCCAGGCGGAGGAGCGGCACGGGGAGATGGTCGAGGCCGGCGAGCTGCCCCGGGAGTGGCCGGCCGCCTACCTGCCGCCGCGGGACTGGAAGGCGCGCCACCCCGGCGCGCGGGCCCAGGGGCGGGCCGGGCAGTCCCGCGCGGGCGGGGGGGGGGGGGTGGCGTTGGCGTGCAAGGGGGTGACGTCCGGCGACCTGTTCGGCTGGCGCGAGCCGGTCCTGCCGCCGGGTCGCAGCGAACGGCTCGTGGACGGCGTGGAGCACTGGCTAGCCGAGGATGCGCGGGTCGTCCTGGCGACCGACCAGGCCCCCCGCCTGGCGGAGCTGCTGGGTGAGGCCGGCCACGCCGTCGGGATCGTCCACCGGGTGACCGAGGCGCCGCCGCCGGGCGCGATCGCCCTCGTGGAGCGGAGCCTCAACGGTGGCTTCGAAGGCGGGCCGGACGGCCTCGCCCTGGTCACGGACCGCGAGCTGTTCGGCAGCGTGCGCGTCCGCCGGCCCAAGGCGATGCGCCGGATCGTGCCCCGGGACCTCCTCGAGCGGCTCACGCCCGGCGACCTCGTCGTCCACATCGACCACGGGATCGCCCGCTACGAGCAGATGCTCCGGCGAGGGGACGAGGGCATGGAGCGCGACTACCTCGAGCTCTCGTTCGCGGCCGGCGACCGGATCTTCGTCCCGGTGGAGCAGATCAACCGCGTGTCGCGGTACTCGGGGGGCGAGCGCCCGACGCTGTCGCGCCTCGGCGGCACGGACTGGCTGCGGACCAAGCAGCGAGTCCGCAAGGCGGTGGGCGATCTCGCGGAGGCGCTGCTCAACCTGTACGCGAAGCGCGAGGCCGCGGAGGGGTTCGCCTACGCCGGCGACTCGCCGTGGCAGATGGAGATGGAGGCCTCGTTCCCGTACGAGGAGACGCCGGACCAGCTGCGCGCCGCCGCCGAGGTCAAGGCGGACATGGAGACGCGCCGGCCGATGGACCGCCTGGTCGTGGGCGACGTGGGCTACGGCAAGACCGAGGTGGCGCTGCGGGCGGCGTTCAAGGCGACCCAGGACGGCAAGCAGGTCGCCGTGCTGGTGCCCACGACGGTGCTGGCGGGCCAGCACTTCGCGACCTTCTCGCAGCGCTTCGGCGCGTTCCCCATCACCGTCCGGCTGCTGTCGAGGTTCGTGGGCCAGCGCGAGCAGGAGTCGACGGTCAGGGGCCTCGCCGCCGGCATGGTGGACATCGTCATCGGGACGCACCGGCTGCTGTCGAGGGACGTCGCGTTCCGGGACCTCGGCCTGGTCGTGGTGGACGAGGAGCAGCGGTTCGGCGTCGCGGCCAAGGAGCGGCTCAAGCAGCTGCGGTCCGCCGTGGACGTGCTCACGCTGTCGGCCACGCCCATTCCCCGGACGCTCAATCTCGCGCTGGCCGGGATCCGCGACCTGTCGGTGATCGAGACACCGCCCGAGGACCGGCTGCCGATCCAGACCCGGGGCGCCGAGGCGGCCGCCGGCCTCGTCCGGGACGCGATCCTGCGCGAGCTGGACCGCGGCGGCCAGGTGTTCTACGTCCACAACCGGGTCGAGACGATCGAGGCCCAGGCGGAGCAGCTCCGCCGGCTGCTGCCCGATGCCCGGATCGTCGTGGGGCACGGGCAGATGGCGGAGGGCACGCTGGAGCGGGTGATGCTCACGTTCGCCGACGGTGCCGCCGACGTGCTGGTGTGCACGACGATCATCGAATCCGGCCTGGACATCCCCAACGCGAACACGATCGTGATCGACCGGGCGGACACCCTCGGCCTCGCGCAGCTGTACCAGCTCCGGGGTCGGGTGGGGCGTTCGTCGCGGCGGGCGTACGCGTACCTGCTGTACCGGCGCCGGGAGCGGATGAGCGAGGAGGCGCGCAAGCGGCTCCAGGCGATCTTCAACGCGTCCGAGCTGGGCGCCGGGTTCCAGATCGCGCTGGCGGACCTCGAGATCCGCGGGGCGGGCAACATCCTCGGCGGCGAGCAGTCCGGGCACATGGCGGCCGTGGGCTTTGACCTCTACAGCCGGCTCCTGGCCGAGGCGGTCGAGGAGGCGAAGGCCCGGCGCGAGGACCGCGTGCCGGTGCGCGAGGCCGTCCAGGCGGTGGTGGATCTCCCCGTGGACGCGCACCTCCCCGACGACTACGTGCCGGACGAGGCGCAGAAGCTGGAGCTCTACCGGCGGCTGGCCCGGGCACGCTCGATGGGCGACGTGGCCGCCTTCCGCCAGGAGGTCACGGACCGCTACGGCCCGATGCCCGCACCGGTGCTCCGGCTGGCGGAGGTCGCCGAGCTGCGGCTGTCGGCGGAGTCCGCGGGCGTGGCCTCGCTGGCGCGCGAGGAGGGCTGGCTGGTCGTGCGGTTCGGTGGCGGGCTGTCGCGGGCGACGGCGATGCAGCTGCTGGCGCCCGGCGCGGCCGCCGGCGCGGCGCCGCTGCCGGGCGTGCGTCCCGGCGACATGACGTTCGCGTCCAACCAGGTTCGGATCCGGCTGCCGCGTGACCCGCTCAAGGGCTGGATGCTCACCCAGGCCGTGGTGTCGCGGCTGGTCACGGCCGCGGCCGCGGGCGCGGGCGCGACGGCACTCGAGGCCGCGGGGGTGGGCGCGGGCTGCGCCGGGGAGCCCGGATCGTGATGACGATCATGGTCCGCGAGGC
>CAYJOH010000302.1:1416-3861 GCA_964371685.1 uncultured Anaerolineaceae bacterium | reverse complement strand
GCAGGGGCAGACCGGGCTGTCGGTCGCCTTCGACCTGCCGACCCAGATGGGCTACGACTCGGACGCCCCCGAGGCGGAGGGGGAGGTCGGCCGGGTGGGCGTGCCGATCTCGTCGCTCGCCGACATGGAGGTGCTGTTCGCCGGGATCCCGCTGGGCGAGGTCAGCACCTCGATGACGATCAACGCCACGGCGCCGATCCTGCTCGCGCTGTACGTCGCCGCCGCGGAGAAGCAGGGGGTGGCCCGCTCGGCGGTGTCGGGGACCACCCAGAACGACATCCTCAAGGAGTACATCGCCCGGGGCACCTGGATCTACCCGCCACGGGCATCCATGCGCCTGGTCACCGACGTGTTCGAGTTCGCGTCGCGCGAGCTGCCGAAGTGGAACACGATCAGCATCTCCGGCTACCACATGCGCGAGGCCGGGGCGACGGCCGCCCAGGAGCTGGCCTTCACGCTCGCCGACGGCATCGCCTACGTGGAGTCGGCCGTCGCGCGGGGCCTGGCGGTGGACGACTTCGCGCCCCGCCTGTCGTTCTTCTTCGCCGCCTGGTCTGAGCTGTTCGAGGAGGTGGCCAAGTTCCGGGCGGCCCGCCGGATGTGGGCCCGGATCATGCAGGCGCGGTTCGGCGCGACGAACGCCCGTTCGATGATGTGCCGCTTCCACACCCAGACCGCCGGCTCGTCGCTGACGGCCCAGTCCATCGACAACAACGTCGTCCGGACCACGCTCCAGGCCCTGGCCGCCGTGCTGGGCGGGACCCAGAGCCTGCACACCAACTCCCGCGACGAGGCGCTGGCGCTGCCGACCGCCGAGGCCGCCCGGCTGGCCCTCCGGACCCAGCAGATCATCGCCCACGAGGCCGGGGTCACCGAGACGCCGGACCCGCTGGCCGGCTCGTGGTTCGTGGAGTCGCTCACCGACAGCCTCGAGGCGGCCGCGACCGCCTACCTCGACGAGATCGACGCCATGGGCGGCACGCTCGACGCGATCGAGGCCGGCTTCCAGCAGCGCCAGATCCAGGAGTCCGCCTACCGGGTCCAGCGCGAGATCGAGCGCGGCGACCGGGTCGTGGTGGGCGTCAACCGGTTCCGGGACGACGAGGGGGCCGTCCGCCCGCCGCTGCAGCGGATCGATCCGGAGGGCGAGCGACGCCAGGTGGCCGGCCTGCTGCGGGTGCGGGCCGAGCGCGACCCCGCCGCCTGGGAGGCCGCGATGCACCGCCTCGGCGACGAGGCGCGGGGCGACGCGAACCTGGTGCCCGCGATCATCGAGGCGGTCGCGGCCTACGCTACGGTGGGGGAGATCGCCGACCGCCTGCGGGCCGCCTGGGGCGTGCACCGCGAGCTGATCACCGTCTGAGGAGGAGAGCGATGTCGCCCCACGTCCCGGAGCGCATCCGGCAGCTCGGCCGGGTCCACCACGTGGCCCTCGTCGTCGCCGACCTCGAGCAGTCGCTCGGGTTCTGGCGCGACATGCTCGGCCTGCCGGTGGAGCTCGTGCTGCCGATCGAGACCGACCGGGTCACGATCGCGTTCCTGCCGGTCGGGGAGTCGAAGGTGGAGCTCGTGATGCCCACCGATGACACGACCGGGGTCGCCCGGTTCCTGGCCGCCAAGGGCGAGGGGTTCCACCACGTGTGCTTCGAGGTCGCCAACCTGTCCGAGACGCTGATGCGGCTCGACATGGACGGGATCGAGCTGATCGACAGCGTCCCGCGCAAGGGCGCCGAGGGTCCCGTGGCGTTCCTCCACCCGCGCTCCTGCCACGGCGTGCTGGTGGAGCTCATCGAGGCCCCGGGCGGCCCCTCCTGGCGGAGCCTGGGCTACCCGAAGGCCTGATCAGCGCTGACGCCCCGCGCCCCGCCCGGCGACCCGCCCTCCGGCACGCCGCCCCGCGCGGACGCCGGCCCACAGCAGCCAGGCCGTCAACCCGGCGACCAGGCCCTGGCGCCAGATCCACGCCCGGCCTCCCGGGTCGTCCGGTCCGGGCGCCAGCGGGCCGTCGAGCGGCGTCAGCCGGACCAGGGGGATCCCGTCCACCAGTCCGAGGATGCGCTCGTCGGACGCCGTCCACGGGTTGCAGCCGACCATCGCGCCCGGCACCCCGATCGACCGCGCGAGCCGCGGCGCGATCCTCGCCCGCACGGCCGGATCCGTCTCCTCCTCGGCGCGGCAGCGCAGGAAGCGCCCCGGCAGCCAGGCGTCCACGACGGGCTCCGCCTGCACGTTCCGGAACCACTCCGTCCGGGGGCCGAAGCCGGCCATGACCCACGCCGAGCCCTCGGTGATGCAGTAGCTGATGGGGGTGTCGCGCACCAGGCCGCTCTTCCGGCCCCGGACGCGCAGCAGGAGGATGTAGCCGCCGAACGGCGTCGCCAGCCACTCGCCGAGCCCCAGCCGGAGCAGCGGCACCATGAACCAGCGGTTGAGCGACTTGAGCGC
>CAYJOH010000302.1:0-1316 GCA_964371685.1 uncultured Anaerolineaceae bacterium | reverse complement strand
CGCCGCGAGAAGTCCACGATCCGGGCGGTAAGGTCCCGGATCCAGGGCTTCTCCTCGCGCGGCAGGAGCCCCAGCTCTTCTTCGAGCAGCCCGATCCAGCGGCCCGCCAGCGCGTCCATCAGCTCGTCGGGCACCTGCGCGACGGTCTCGATCCAGTCGCCGTCCACCCGCTCAACGATCCGCTCGACGGCGTTGCTCGCACCCTCCACCTCGGTCCGCGCATCGAGGAAGTCGGCCGGCTCGTCGGATTCCGTGACGGAGCGGACCGCCTCGGAGAACAGGTCAAGCCACGTGGGATCGAGGCCCCCGCCGAGTGGGAGGTGGGCAACGAACCGGTCGGGGTCGTCGAACGCCGCGACGTCGTCGATCGAGAGCGCCAGGACGATGTCGCGGGCGTCGCCGGCGACGAGGTCCATCAGACTGCCCATAGGCGCCGGGGCGCCGAACCTCCTTCCGTGTGGCGTACCGCCGTTCCCCGCGGCGTGCCTCGTGACAGTCTAGGCCGCCGTCAAGCGGTCGCGCGTGCCAGCTCCTCGGCGAAGAAGATCATGTCCAGGTCGCCCGGCGAGCGGCCCGCCTGGGTGAGCAGGGCGGCGGCCTCGGAGCGGTGCTGGGTGCCGTGGTTCACGACGTGCGCCAGCATCTGCCAGTACGGGATGCCCTCATCCTGTCCGACGAGCCAGTCGTCGGACAGCCCGTCCAGCCAGGCGTCGATCGCGTCCCATTCGCCGGCCCACGCCACGGCCAGTGCGTCGGGCGAGGGCAGCGGCTCGCGCTCCGGCCGTGGCAGCTCATCGCTGCCCGACAGCCCGAGTCGCCAGCGCTGGCTGGCGCCCAGCTGGTGGACGAGGATCGCGCCCAGGCCGCGGTCGCCCACGACCCCGGTGGCGCCCCACACGGCCTCCGGCAGGTCGTCGATCACGGCCAGGACCCGCCGGGTGGCCCAGCGGTCGTACGCGAACAGGTAGCGGATGTCGGCCAGGTTCACGGTCGATCCTCTTCGTGGCCGCGGGGCGCTCAGCCCCGGTAGCCGGCCTCGCGCAGCAGGGCGGGCAGCTCGGTCGGGGACCCCGCCACCCGGAAGCCCGCGGCCTCGAGCGCCTCCACCTTGGACGCCGCGGTGCCCCGGCCGCCCGAGATGATCGCGCCGGCGTGGCCCATGCGCTTGCCCTCGGGCGCCGTCCGCCCGGCGACGAACGCGACCTTGGGGACGTCGCGCATGTGCTCCGCGGCCCAGGCGGCGGCTTCCTCCTCGGCCGCTCCGCCGATCTCGCCGATCAGCACCAGGGCCTCCGTCTCCGGATCCGCGGCGAACA
>CAYJOH010000301.1:2713-3869 GCA_964371685.1 uncultured Anaerolineaceae bacterium | reverse complement strand
TCAGTCCGGGAACGCCTCCGGGCCTCGCTCCGTGAGCTGGCGGGTCTCCTCGGCGGCGTGCGCCGCGGGCAGCCAGGTGTAGGGGTAGTCGGGGTTCTCGAGCGCGGCTGCCTGGCGGGTGAGCCACAGCGGCCGGAACGTGTCCACCATGACGGCCAGCTCCTCCGTGGCCTCCTTGCCGATCGACGCCTCGACCGTGCCCGGGTGCGGCCCGTGCGGGATGCCGGCCGGGTGGAGCGTGAACGAGGCGATCCCCACGCCCCGGCGGCTCATGAAGTTGCCGGCGACGTAGTAGATGACCTCGTCGCTGTTGATGTTGCTGTGGTTGTAGGGGGCCGGGATCGCCAGCGGGTGGTAGTCGAACTTGCGGGGCACGAACGAGCAGACCACGAAGTTGCGCGCCGAGAACGTCTGGTGGACCGGGGGCGGCTGGTGGACGCGCCCGGTGATCGGCTGGAAGTCCGCGATGTCGAAGGCGAACGGCCACAGGTAGCCGTCCCAGCCCACGACGTCGAACGGGTGGGTGGCGACGTGGTAGGCGGTGTGCCGCCCGCGCGCCCGGACGATGACCGTCCAGTCGCCCTCGTCCGCGCGCGGCTCGCGGAACTCGGGGATGCGGATGTCGCGCTGCGAGTACGGCGCATGCTCCAGCAGCTGGCCGTAGTCGTTGCGGTACCGCTTGGGCGGCTCGATCTCGGACGGGCACTCGAGGTACAGCATCCGCTGGGCGACGCCCGGGTCGGGGTCCAGCCGCCAGGTCGTCCCGATCGGCAGCACGAGGTAGTCGCCGGGGTGGTAGGCGAGGTCGCCGAAGTTCGTCCGCAGCAGGCCCGTGCCCTCGTGGACGTACAGCAGCTCGTCGCCCTCGCCGTTGCGGTAGAAGGTGTCGGCCGGCATCGGGCTCGCCGGCAGGACCACGCCCAGGACCACGTCCGCGTTGTGGAACAGCGGGACCCGGCCGGAGACGGCGTCGCCGGCGGGCGCCAGCCCGGACGAGTCGATGAGCTGGTGGTGGTGCGAGCCGTCGTCCGCGGTCTCGATGGTCACCGGGCCCAGCGGCTCGATCCGGGTGACGCGGGTGGGTGGCACGACGTGGTACAGGAGCGAGCTGCGACCGGTGAAGCCCTCGACGCCGAACAGCTCCTCGGCGTACAGG
>CAYJOH010000301.1:0-2613 GCA_964371685.1 uncultured Anaerolineaceae bacterium | reverse complement strand
CCGCGAGCTGACGCCGCGTGACGGCGGCCGCAGTCAGCCGCCGAGGTCCGCGTCCGGGTAGAGGACGATCCGGACCGTTGCGGCGCGATCCGGCCGCACGGTCACCTTGCCGCGACCCACGACCCACGAGTGACCCATGCCGTCGTGGGCTCGGATCTCGATCGTCCAGTCACCCGGCGTGCACGGGATCCGGAAGCGCCCGTCCGGCGCCACGCCGTAGCCGATGTCGCCGCCGCCGCAGCGGCCGACGCCCTCCATGCGTCCCTCGACGTCGAGATCCTGCTCGCCGGGGGGCTCGCCTCCGGCCGTGACCACGACGCCTTCGACCCAGCTCTGTGGCAGAAGCGCGATCCCCGTCCCGTCCGAGGTGATGACGAGGATGTCGGCGGTGACCCCGTAGTGCTCGAGGATCCGTCGCCGCGCATCCGGGTTGGCGCTCGAGATCTCCAGCTCGACGATGCTGGAGCGCACGTCCACGCCCAGCCCGATGGCCTTCGCGTCGACCCGCGCGAACCAGCCCCACGTCGCCGCCACGCGCTCGGACAGCGCCTCGAGCTCGCGCTCGGTGTGGCTGACCTGCCGGACCGTGAAGTCGGCGCCGGGCGGGAGCAGCGAACGGAGGGCGGCCTCGTGGACGTCCAGGTTCGCCGTCCACAGCGAGACGACGGTGGTCCCGGGCGTCGCGACCCAGGTGCCGCCGAACTCGTCCCGGTGCGCCTCCGCGTAGTCGTGGATCACGATCTCGATCTGGTGGCTGCCCGAGCCGCCGGCGTACGGCGTGGGCTCGAGCTCGTGTGCCGGGATCGTGGCCGCCTGGGCGACGGTAGGTGCGGGCAAGGACTGGGTGGGCGCGACGGGCGCCGGCGTCGGCGTCGGCATCCGAACCGCGCAGCCGGCGGCCAGGGCCGCCCCCAGTAGTGCGACGACGATCGACGGCGTCCAGCCGGCACGCATGACGCCCGTGTGACCCCCGGCGAGTCCACCCCGTGACGGCACGCGCCCGGACGAGGAGCTCCCCGGACGTCAGCTCGCCCCGTCCGCCATGCTCACGCCGGCCGCGCCACGACCGGCGTCTCCAGCCGCCCGAGGCGCTCGATCTCGAGGGTCACCTCGTCCCCGGGCTCCAGGTACCGGCCCAGCGTCCCCTCGCGGATCTCGAGCAGGCACCCGCCGCCGACCGTGCCGCTGCCGATCACGTCGCCCGGCCGCAGCCGGACGTCCGCCGACGCCCGCTCGATCATCGCGCCGAAGGAGTGATGTGCGGTCGCCCACGAGCCGCGGGAGGTCTCGACGACCCGGCCGTCGGCGGTGCGGACCGTCGCCGTCATGACGAGGTCGGGCCCCGTGGAGCCGGGCGCTCGGCGGTCGGCGATCTCGTCGGGCGTGACCAGCCACGGCCCCATCGAGGTCGCGAAGTCCTTGCCCTTGGCGGGCCCGAGGCGGACGGTCGTCTCGTCGCGCTGGAGGTCGCGCGCGGACCAGTCGTTGACGATGAAGTAGCCGCCGATCGCCTCCTCGCCGCGCGCAGCGACAAGGCTGGTGGCCGGCGTGTCGATGAGCGCGCCGACCTCGAGCTCGTAGTCCAGCTCCTCGCTGCCGCGCGGCGCCCAGACCGGCTCGCCCGGCCCGCGCAGGTCCGCGACGTTTGAGAAGTAGAAGACCGGCAGCCGGTACCAGGCCTCCGGGATCGGCTGGCCCCGCCGCTCCCACATCGTCCCCACATGCCGCTCGAAGGCGTAGAAGTCCCGGAACGCCGGCGGCCGCAGGACCGGCAGGCCGAGGTCGAGGTCGTGGATGTCGAGGATGGCGTCGTCATCGGCCGGCACGGCACCTGGCTCGAAGCCCTCGACGAGGTCGGCGAGCGCGTCCACGCGCAGGCCGCGGGCGAGGTGGTCGTCGAGCGTGGTCACCGGCTGCCGATGCAGCACGCTGTCGTGGGCGAGGTTCGGGCGGGCGGCGACCGCGCGCCGCCGGGCGACTTCGACGTCGAGCCAGGTGGTCGCGGCAGGGTCGAGCGCGGCGGCGAGGCGCCACGAGGCGCCGGCGGGGGCGTTCCGTTCGCGGACGTGGGCGAGACGCATTCCCCGAGTCTACGGGAGACGGCGCGGCGGGCCCGCCGGCCTGGCCGAAGCCGGGGCAGCGGGTCCGCCGTCGGGACGCCGAGTCGATCGAGCGATCAGTAGCTGCGGCCGGTCGGGGCGCCGACCAGCTTGCCTGCCGCGTCCACGACGTACCACTTGCCGCCGACCCCCTGGCCGTTGGTGTCGCCCGGGGCGGTGTCGCCGGCGAAGTAGTACAGCGGCATGCCGAACAACGTGACCTGCGAGCCGCCGTCGTCGCGCGTGATCAGGGCGAAGTCCTCGGCGTCGAGGCCCTGGCCCAGCGACGGCGCGGCATCCGACAGCAGGGCGGGCCAGTTGGCGAGGCAGTCGCCGCTGCAGTTGGACACGCCGTCGCTGTCGGCGGTGAACACGTAGAGGATCCGGCCGGTGCCGTCGGCGAGGACGCTGCCGAGGCTGGTCTCGGCCAGCTCAACGGTCACGTCGCCCGCGGCGTCTGTGGGCTGGGCGCTGGGCTCGGCGCTCGCCGGTGCCGTGGTGGGGGGGGTGGTCG
>CAYJOH010000300.1:0-3870 GCA_964371685.1 uncultured Anaerolineaceae bacterium | reverse complement strand
CCCGGGGCCTACGGGGCTGCCTCGGCCACGGTGGGGCGGCACACGCGGCAGGCGCGGTAGCCCGCCGCCGAGGCCTCGCGCAGCGAGCGGAACGAGACCCGGTAGCGGTCCTGCGTCCGGCGAGCGTGGCGGCAGGTGGGCCAGCACACGATCCGCGTGGTCCGCGACCCGGACAGCCGCTCGCCGCGGCGGGCGGCCGCCTCCAGGCCGTCGGGGTCCAGGCCCTCGGCGGCGAGGATCGTCCGCTTGTTGCCGGGCCCGCCGAGGCTGTACTGGCCGATCGACCCGTCCGTCCGCACGACTCGGTGGCAGGGGACGATGAGCGGCACCGGGTTGTGCCCCAGCGCCGTGCCCACGGCACGCACCGCCCTCGGGCGGCCGATCTCCGCGGCGATCCAGCCGTAGGGGCGGACCTCGCCGCGGGGGATCTCGAGGGCCTTGGTCCAGACGGCGACCTCGAACGCCGAGCGGCCGCGCAGGTCCAGCGGGATGCGCACCCGTCGCTCCCCGGCGAGGCGGCGCGCGATCCCATCCGCCAGCGACGGGGGCAGGGCCTCCGCGAGCGTCGTTCGGCGACCGGTACGCGCCTCGTGGCGGGCGGCCGCCTCGGCCCCGTCGGCGGCCTGTTCCACCTCGCTCACGCCGCGGCCGTTCCAGGCGACCCACAGCATGCCGAGCGGAGAGGCGACCGGGCCCATCCGGTCGGCGAGCCCGACCTCCACGAGCACGTCGTCGGCCAGGTGGGCGGGTGCGGGCGCCGCGAGGGCCGCGAGGCCCCCCGGGGCGTCATCGGTGAGGTGGATCGTTCGGGTCATGCGGTCATCTCCTCGAGCCCGGTCCCGGCCGCGGCCGCCCGAAGGAGCGCGAGACCCCGGTGGACCTGGGCCTTGAGCGTCCCCTCGGGCCGGCCGAGGACCTCGGCGAGCTCGGCATAGCTGAGGTCGTCGACGTGGCGCAGGACAACCGGCACTCGGTAGCGCTCCGGCAGCCCCGCGAGGAGCGACGCCAGCTGCTCCCGCTCGGCCGCCCGTCCGGCGAGCCGGGCCGGGTCGCCGGACGGGTCCGCCGCCGGCTCGAGGCCCGCCTCGACGAGCGGCGCCAGCGGTGTCGTCGCCGGGACGTGGCGCCGGACGCGGTTCCGGCACAGGTTCACGACGATCGTCGCGAGCCAGGGCCGGAGCCGGACCTCCCGGATCCGCTCGGGGGGCCAGCCCCCAAGCGCCCGGTATGCCCGGACCAGCGCGTCCTGCGCGACCTCCTCGGCATCGTGCGGGTTGCCCAGCACGCGCAGCGCGATCGCGTGGCAGCGATCCACGTGGGCGCGCACCAGGGCCTCGTACGTGCCGTCGAGGTCGCGCGCAAGGCGATCGGCGAGTTCGGTGTCGTCCATCACCACCTACAACACGCCCGACCCGGCGGCGGTTGCGCCCGGCGGGATCGCTCGAGGTTCATCGCCCGGATCGTAGGCCCGAGCCGGCCGCTGCGTGTCACAATCGAGCCCGATGAGCCTCGATGACCGCTTCGACGACCTGGTTGTCAGCCTCGGCGGCTTCTACCGCACGTGGTTCGTGTACGTGGGCCTGGAGCTGGGGCTGTTCACGCGGCTGCAGCTCGCGGGCGAGGCGGGGCTCACGGCGGACGAGCTCGCCGCGGACACCGGCACCGAGGCGGACCTCGTGGGCCGCTGGGCGTGGGGCGCCGACGCCCACGACCTCGTCCGGTACGAGGACGGGCGGATCGTCCTGCCCATTGACGTCGGCGAGGTGCTGCTCAACGCCGATCGCCCCGAGTACCTCGGCGGCCAGTACCTCCTGGCCGCGACGGGCAGCCTCGACTACGGGGAGTTGCTGGACGTGTTCCGCACCGGCTGGCCGGTCGCCGAGCGCCCGGACCGCTACCGGACGGCGATCGAGCGGCTCACGGTCCAGGACATCGCGGTGTTCTTCCAGGAGGTGCTCACGGCTCTCCCGCAGCTGGTGGCGGACATCCGGCCCGGCTCGCAGATCCTGGACGTCCACTGCGGCGGCGGGCGCTGGCTGATCGCGATGGCGCGACGCTTCCCCGAGATCACCGGCTTCGGCGTGGAGTTCGAGCCGGATTCCGTGGCCCGCGCCCGCGCCAACGTGGAGGCCGCCGGCCTGGGGCACCGCGTGATGATCGAGCACGGCGACGTCCACGATGTCGGGCACGAGGGCGACATGGTGCTGGGCTACTTCCAGTACGCGCTCCACCTGCTGCCGGACCCGATCGCGGCGATCCGGTCGGCGTGGGCCGCGCTGCGGCCGGGCGGCTGGCTGGTCGCCCTCGAGTGGTACATCCCGACCGATCCGGAGGAGCTCCGCACCCGCCACGCGGAGCTGATCTCCGGGATCCAGCTGGACGAGGTCCTCCAGGGGACGCGCCTGGTCACGCGCTCGGAGGCGCTTGGCTGGTTCGCCGCCGCGGGCCTCACCGGCCAGCTGATCGACCTGCCGTCGGGTGCGTCCGCGATCGTCGTCCGGCGCGACTAACCCGAGCGCGACCGCCTACCCGCCGACGACCAGCGTCCCCGTCATCCGCGGGTGGATCGCGCAGTGGAACGCGAACGTGCCGGCGACGTCGTAGCGGACGGTCACGCTGGCGCCCGGGCCGATCGACCCGCTCGCGCACGTGTCGTCGTCGAAGGTGACCGTGTGGGGTGCGCTGTCGGCGTTGGTCCAGGTGACCGAGCCGCCCGCCGCGACCGCCAGGTCGGCCGGGTAGGCGAACCCCTTGATCTCGGCGGCGGTCCCCGTGGCTCCCTCGACCACGTCGCACGATGCCGCGGCCTCGGACGGGGCCTCCGACGGCGCCTCGGACGGGGCCTCGGACGGGGCCTCCGACGCGGGCGCCGACGCCGGCGCGTCGGTCGCGGCCGCCGGTGTCGCGGGGGCGGTGGTCGCGGTCGAGCCGGAGCAGGCGGCCAGCGCGACGGCAGCCGCGCCGAGCAGCGCGGCGAGTCGGAGACGACGGGTCATGCGAGGCTTCCTCCTGGTGGCCGTGGGGACGCGGCCGTGCGGCGATCGATACGCCCGCGCGCCGTCGGCGGTTTCACGTGGTGGGGCGCCCGACCACCCGGCGGCTATCGTGGCCGGGTGATCCAGCGCCTGCAGGTCTCCGAGGACGAGATGCGCCGCCTGGAGCGGCACGAGACGGACGCCCACGCCATTCCGTCACGCGAGGTCCGCGACCTCGGCGATGCCCTCGTCCTGTACGACCCGCGCGACGCGGACCCGTTCTGGAACCGGGCGGCCGCCGTCCGCTGGCCTGACGAGCCCGAGGCGTTCGACCGCCGCCTGACGGAGGCGCTGGCCCTGTTCGGCATCCTCGCCCGACGTCCGCACGTCCGGCCGTCGGCGGTCCACGGGCGACCGTCCGACCTGGTCGCGCGGCTCGAGGCGAACGGCTTCCGCGACATCGGCGGCGGCCACGTGATGGTCATGCGCGACCCCGCGGCGTGCCCGCCGGTCGCGGCGCGGGAGCTGCCGCCCGGGGTCTCGATCCGGACGCTGGCCCGGGCCGGGGACGCCCTGCCCGGCGACGTGGAGGCCGTGGCCGGCGTGCTCGCCGACTCGTTCGGCGCGCCGCCCTGGCGGGCCCGCGAGCTGGCTGCCGACCTCGCCCTGACCCTGGACGACCCGCGTATCGCGCTCGTGCTCGCGCGCGTGGACGGGGAGCCCGCCGCGGTGGCCAAGGCGACGACCTTCGACGGCCTGACCTACTTGTCGTCGATCGGGACGCGGCCGGCGTTCCGGGGCAGGGGACTGGGCGGCCTCGTCACGCGCGCCGCGGTCGTGGCCGGCGTGGCGCGGGGCGCCAGCCTCGCCTACCGCGGCGTGTTGAGCGGGCACG
>CAYJOH010000299.1:0-3875 GCA_964371685.1 uncultured Anaerolineaceae bacterium | reverse complement strand
GTCCAGTCCGCGTCCACGCGCGGGTCTGCGTCGTGCCGGCGGCCCGCGAACACGGACGGCGCGCTCATCGGCCCGCCTCCACGCGCTCGGCCTCGACCTCCGGCGCCACGACGGCCGGCATCGTCGGCGGGCCGCTTGCCGGGCCGCGCCCGTCGCCGTCGCGGTCCTCGCGCCCGTCGCCTTCCGTCTCGTCCGCGAACCCGCGCCCCACCAGCTCGACGAACACGTCCTCGAGCGTGGGCTCCGACTTGCGCAGCGCGAGGATCTGGCTGCCCAGGCCACCGAGCGCCGTGACCACGCCGCCCAGTGCCCCGTCCTCGGCCAGGACGAGGTTCACGACGACGCGCTGCGCCTCGGCGTCCGAGTCCGCGGCGTGTGCCGCCGAGACCACGCCCGGCAGCCGGGCGAGCCTCGCCGTGCCGCCATCGAGGTGGTCCAGCTCGAGCCGGAAGATGGACTCCCGCTGGACCCGGCGCTTGAGCTCCTCGGGCGAGCCGATGGCCAGGATCCGGCCGCGGTCCACGATCGCGATCCGCTCGCACAGCTCGTCCGCCTCGGCCATGTAGTGGGTCGTGAGCAGGACCGTCCGGCCGGGCACCGCGGCCTTCCAGTCGAGCACCAGCTCCCGGACCCCGCGCGCCGCGGCGACGTCGAGGCCCAGGGTGGGCTCGTCGAGGAACAGGATCCACGGGTCGTTGAGCAGGCCACGGGCCATGTTCATCTTCTGGCGCTGGCCGGTGGACAGCGTGCTGACGCGCTGCAGCCGCTGCTCGGACAGGCCGACCGCCTCGATCAGCTCGTCCACCCGCCGCCAGCCCTCGCGGGTGCCCAGGCCGTAGAACTGGCTGAACATCCACAGCTGCTCGCGGACGGTGAGGATGCCGTAGCCCGACTGCTCGCCGCCCGCGACCATGTTCATGATCCGGCGGATCCGGCGCGTGTCGGTGGCCACGTCGAAGCCGAAGATCCGCGCCTCGCCCGCGGTCGGGAGCAGGAGCGTGGTGAGGATCTTGATCAGCGTCGTCTTGCCCGCGCCGTTGGGGCCGAGCAGGCCGAAGAACTCGCCGGGGGCGACCTCGAGGTCCACGCCCGCCAGCGCGACGACGGGCTCCGGCTTCACGTCGTAGACGCGGCGAAGCCCGACCACGGAGATCGCGGGCGGCAGGGTCGAGCTCGTTCGCTCGATGGACATGGGCAGGCCTCGGGGCGGCGTCGCGGGGACGCGGATGCTACCACGCCACCCGGCGCGTCATGCCTCCTAACTCTAGTTAGTCACTTGACTTTTGTGACTAGGGGGTGCATGCTCCCGTCGCCCTAAGTCGTCTAAGTCACTGGACATCATCGAGCTAGCGACCGCGCGGTGCCCCGCGGCCGTGCCCAACCGGAGGACGCACCAACATGCAGAGCCTGCTCATCCTCGCGGTCGTCGGCTTCTTCGCGCAGCTGGTCGACGGCGCACTCGGCATGGCGTACGGCGTCACGTCGTCGACGCTGCTGATCGCCGCCGGGGTCGCCCCGGCGTCGGCCTCCGCGGCCGTCCACCTGTCCGAGATCGGCACGACGCTGGTGTCAGGCTTCTCGCACCACAAGCTGGGCAACGTGGACTGGCGGACCGTCCGGATCATCGCGATCCCGGGCGGCATCGGCGCCTTTGCGGGCGCGACCGTCCTGTCCTCGATCGACGGCGACGTCGCCAAGCCGTGGGTGGCGGCGCTCCTGCTGGGCCTCGGCCTGTACGTCTCGTTCCGGTTCCTCGTCCTGGGCGGACGCCGACCGCAGTTCAAGGGCCTGGTCTCGGGCTTGTTCCTCGCCCCGCTGGGTCTCGTGGCCGGGCTGATGGACGCCATCGGCGGCGGCGGCTGGGGCCCCGTGGGCACGACGACCCTGCTGTCGACCGGGCGCCTGGAGCCGCGCAAGGTGGTGGGCTCCATCGACGCCTCCGAGTTCATCGTGGCCGTGGCCGGCTCGATCGGCTTCCTGCTCGCCCTCGGCAGCGCCGGCATCGACTTCGGGTACGTGTTCGCCCTGCTGGCCGGCGGCGTCATCGCCGCGCCGTTCGCGGCCTGGGCGGTCAAGCACATCCCGGCCCGGGTGCTCGGCACCTCGGCGGGCGGCGTGATCGTGCTGACCAACACCCGGACGATCCTGATGTCCGCGGGCGTCGACGGCAGCGTCGTGCTCAGCGCGATCGCGGGCGTGCTCGTCGTGTGGGGCCTGCTGCTCGCCCGGGCCGTGGCCCAGGAGCGCCTGGCGCGCGCGCTCGAGCGGGCGGAGGCCGAGGCGCTCGAGCCCGCCGCGGCCTGACGCCGTCGCACGGGCCGTCGCGGCGTCACGCCCGGGGCGGACGGCGCGCCGTGGGGGCTCCGGGAGCTCCTGGGGCTCCGGGGCCCCGGCCCATCTGCGAGACTCTGCGCCATGCGAGTCTCCGCGAAGTCCGACTACGCGCTGCGGGCCCTGATCGAGCTCGCCAGCCGCCCGGCCGGCGTCGCGGTCACCGCGGAGGAGCTGGGCCGGCGCCAGGAGATCCCGCACGGGTTCCTGCAGGCGATCCTGGCCGAGCTCCGGCGCGCCGGCCTCGTCCGCAGCCAGCGCGGCCAGGCGGGGGGCTGGCTCATGAACCGCCCGCCCGAGGCCGTCACTGTTGCCGACGTGATCCGGGCGGTGGACGGCCCGCTGGTCAACGTGTACGGGATCCGGCCGGAGGCGGTCAGCTACAAGGAATCGGCGCGCGGCCTCCAGCTGGTCTGGATCGCTGCGCGCAGCAGCCTGCGTGATGTCCTGGAGCGGGTGTCGATCCGCGACCTCGCCGACGGGGTCCTGCCCGACCCGGTCGTCGCCCGCACCCGCGACGAAGACGCGTGGCGCCCGCACTGACGGCTGCCGGTGCCGGGCCGGAGGCCTCGGCGATGCCCTCGAGGACCTTCAGGGGACGCCCAGCCGCGTCCTGACCGCGCGCGCCGCCCGGTCGAGCGCGCGCTCGTCACCGGTGAACGTGAACAGCGTGTGCGCCATCGCGAGGTAGGCGTTCACGTCGAACGTGAGCTGCTCGAGGTCGGCGTCCGGCGGCAGGTCCCCCGCGTCACGGGCGGCTGCCAGGTGGCCGTGGATCAGCGCCTGCCAGCCCGCCTGAAAGGCCGCGATCCGGTCCCGGACCGGGCCCGGGCGCGACTGGAGCTCCGCCGCCACGCTGTCGAAGAAGCAGCCGCCGGGGAACACGCGGTTGCGCAGGTGGGCGATGAACGCGTCCGAGAGCGCCACCAGGCCGTCCCGGCCGGGCGCCACGCGGCGCGCGGGCGCGAGCACCTCGGCCTCGAACATCTCCTCGGCCGTGTCGATCGTCGCGAGCTGCAGCTCCTCCTTGGATCCGAAGTGGGCGTACAGGCCGCTCTTGCTCATGCCTGCGTGGGACGCCAGGTCGGCGATCGAGAGCCGGTCGAGCCCGTGGGTCGTGGCCAGGCGTGCTGCGGTTTGGAGGATCGCGCGCCGGCTGCGCTCGCCGTCGCTGCGCGTGGCCCGTGTGGTCGCGCCCGGCATACGTCGTTTGTCTCCCTGCGTCATCGTCCGGTGTCTCTGCCCAAGTTAGCACGACCGGTCGTACTGTGCGTCACGTCAGATACAGCACGACCGGTCGTACTAAGTCCGGTCACTGGCCCAGCAGCCCCCACATCACGCCCACCGGAGACCCGACCCATGTTCGTTGCCAACCCGATCGACCCGACCCTGTCGCCCATCCGCTTCGTCGGCACGCCCGGCCCGTCCGTGCCGGTCCGGCGCGTCGCCACCGCCCCGGCCGCGGCCTCGTACCGCACGCAGCGCGGACACGTCGTGACCGTCGCGGGCCTCGTCCTCGCGGCCGCGATCGCCGGCTTCGGCGC
>CAYJOH010000298.1:0-3877 GCA_964371685.1 uncultured Anaerolineaceae bacterium | reverse complement strand
CGCACCAAGATCGTGAAGTTCGAGGGCCAGTACCACGGCGTCCACGACTACGCGCTGATCAGCGTGGCGCCCAACAACATGGCGGATCTCGGCGACCAGGACAACCCGGTGGGCCTCGCCTGGGGCCGCGGCATCCCCGAGGCCGTGGCCCGGACGATCATCCCCGCCCGGTACAACAACCTGGAGTTCCTGCGGCGGCTGTTCGAGCGCGAGGGCGACGACATCGCGGCGATCATCGTGGAGCCGGTGCTCGGCAACGCGCAGGGCATCATGCCCAAGCCGGGATTCCACCAGGCGATGCGGGCGCTCACCGAGGAGTTCGGCATCCTGCTGATCTTCGACGAGGTCAAGACGG
Source organism: uncultured Anaerolineaceae bacterium (assembly GCA_964371685.1). Classification (GTDB taxonomy): domain Bacteria; phylum Chloroflexota; class Limnocylindria; order Limnocylindrales; family CSP1-4; genus CAIXZV01. Next base: position 3,522 of record CAYJOH010000298.1, on the reverse strand, counting down.
GGTTCCGGTTCGGCCGCGGCGGCGCCGCCGAGTACTTCGGCATCCGCCCGGACCTCGCCACCTACGCCAAGGCGATGGGCAACGGCTACCCCGCGGCCGCGTTCGGTGGCCGGCGCGAGATCATGGACATGCTGCCCTCCAAGGTCAGCCATGGCGGGACGTACGCGGGCAACCGGGTGGCGGCCGCGGCGGCGGTGAAGACGCTCGAGATCCTGCGTGACACGAATGCGCTCGAGGTCATCGAGGCCACCGGCCGGCGCATCCAGTCCGGGCTGCGCGAGATCCTCAACCCCACCGGCCTGCCGTACCAGCTCACCGGCCATCCGTCGATGTTCGGGATCATGTTCACGGACCAGGTCGCGTCCGAGTACCGGGATTGGGCGAACACGGACCACGAGCTGTACGACGCGATCGCCGTCGGGATGCACGCCCGGGGCGCGATGCCGGAGCCGGACAGCCGCGAGCCCTGGTTCGTGTGCGAGGCCCACGCGGGGGGCGACACGGTGGACCGGGTCATGACGGCGTTCGAGGAGTCGCTCAAGGCGGCGCTCGACGCGCGGTCGCGCGGGATCCCGCTGCCGCACGACAGCGAGGCGGCCTATGCCGCCGACGAATCGAAGCACGAGTGACGGGCGAGTCGAGGAGGGCACCGGGATGACCCTCGACGGGAACGCCGTCCGGTCGGTGGACCGGGCGGCGGCCCTGTTGCTGGCGCTGGGGGACAGCCACGGCGAGGCCGGCGTGACGGAGCTCGCGCGGCGGCTCGGCCTGCACAAGTCCACCGCGTCGCGGCTGCTGGCGACGCTCGAGAAGCGCGGCCTCGTCGAGCAGGACGAGGAGACCGGCAAGTACCGTCTCGGCTTGGTGGTCATTCGCCTCGCGGAGCGGGCGGAGCGCACCCTCGACCTGCGCTCGATCGCGATGCCCGAGCTGGACCGCCTCGCGCGCGTGACGCACGAGACGACGGGCATCGGCGTCCTCGACGGGGACCAGCTGCTGACGGTCGCCCAGGCGGACGGGCCCAACCTCGTCGCGGTGGGCGACTGGACCGGGCGCTGGGTGCCCCTCCACTCGGTCGCCGCGGGCAAGGTGCTGCTGGCGTCGATGCCGGAGCGCGAGATCCTGCGCCTCGTGCGCCGCGGTCTCGACCGGTTCACGGACCGCACGATCACCGGCCTCGAGCCCCTGCTCGAGGAGCTGGCCCGCGTCCGGCGCCGGGGCTACGCCACGGCGTTCGGCGAGTACGACCCGGCGCTCAACGCGGTCGCCGCGCCGGTCCACGACGCGCGCGGCTCGGTGATCGCCGCCGTGGACGTGTGGGGCCCGACGTTCCGGGTCACGCCGCGCCGGATCCCGGAGCTGGTGCAGCAGGTGCGCGAGGCGGCCGGGGCCGTGTCGGTGCGGCTGGGCGGAACGCCGTCCTGAGGGCCGGCACCCGCCCTCCCGAGCGGCGGCGGATCCATCCTCGCCGGTGCGTGGCGCCACGTGCCGCCGGCGGGACGCTAGGCTAGGGCGATGTCGCTGCCCACCAACCTCGACGACCGGATCCTCGAGCTGCTCCGGGACCCCGTCCTCCCGATCCTGCTGATCGCCGTCCTCACGTACGTGCTGATCCGGTTCGCCCGGACGGCCGTCCACGGCCTGGTCAAGGCACTGCTCGACCGCGAGGCCAGCGAGGGGACGGCACAGGAGCTGTCGGCGGTCGAGATCAAGAAGCGGATGGACACCCTCGACAGCCTGATCACCAACGCGATCCGGGCGTTCATCCTGCTCATCGCGCTGGTCATGGTGCTGGGCGAGCTCGAGCTCGACATCGCGCCCGCGATCGCGGGCCTCGGCATCGTCGGCATCGCCGTCGGCTTCGGCGCCCAGAGCCTCGTCCGCGACTACTTCAACGGGGCGCTGATCCTGATCGAGAACCAGTTCAGCCGGGGCGACGTGGTGACGATCGCCGGGGTGAGCGGCGCGGTCGAGGACTTCAGCATGCGGCGGACGACCCTGCGCGACCTCAACGGCGTGGTCCACACGGTGCCCAACGGCGAGATCCGGGTCGCGTCGAACCAGACCCGCGTGTGGGCCCGGATCAACCAGGACGTCACGGTCGCGTATGGCACCGATATCGAGAAGGCGACCCGGGTCGTGAACGACGTGGGCCACGCGATGCTCGCGGACCCGGCCTGGCGGCGGCGGATCATGGAGGCGCCGCACGTGGAGCGGATCGAGGCCCTGGGCGAGTACGGCATCACGCTCAAGGTGCTGGGGCTCGTGCGCGCCCCGGAGCAGTGGGCCGCCGGGGGCGAGCTGCGCAAGCGCCTGCTGGCGGCCTTCGCCACCCACGGCATCGAGATCCCGCGGCCGCAGCGCGTCGTGCTGGCGCGCGAGCCGGCCGCCGACCTCCTGGCCGGCGTGGCGCCGGAGGGCCCCACCCAGGACGACCTGTCCGCGGGCACCGACTGACGGATGGTCGCGGCCGGGGCATCGGCGCGGGCCGCCGGCCGTCGCGAGCGTAGAATGGCCCGACCCAGGGTGTCGTGCTGGAGGAACCCGTGAGCGTCGAGTCCCAGGCCGGTCGCGGGCCGGAGATCGAGAACCTCCTCGCCGAGACGCGGACGTTCCCGCCGGATCCCGCCTTCGCCGCGCAGGCCAACGTGACCGCCGCCATCTACGACGAGGCGAACACGGACTATGTCGGCTTCTGGGAGCGCCAGGCCAAGGAGCGCCTGAGCTGGTTCACCCCGTTCGCCGAGACGCTCCAGTGGGACCTCCCGGACGCGAAGTGGTTCGTGGGCGGCGAGCTCAACGTCACCTACAACTGCCTGGACCGGCACGTGGAGCGCGGCCTCGGCGACAAGGTCGCCTACCACTGGATCGGCGAGCCCGGCGACACCCGGACGCTCACCTACGCCGACCTGCTGCGCGAGACGAGCAAGGCCGCCAACGCGCTGCTCGAGCTGGGCGTGCGCAAGGGCGACCGGGTCGCGATCTACATGCCGATGATCCCGGAGCTGCCGATCGCGATGCTCGCCTGCGCCCGGATCGGGGCCCCGCACACGGTCGTGTTCGGCGGCTTCTCCGCCGAGGCGCTGTCGGGCCGGATCAACGACTGCGGTGCCAAGGTGCTGATCACCGCGGACGGTGGCTGGCGGCGGGGCAAGAAGGTGGGCCTCAAGCACCACGCCGACGAGGCGTGCGCCGACGCCCCGACGATCGAGCACGTGATCGTCGTCGACCGCTTCGGCGACGGCGTCCACATGGTCCCCCGGCGCGACTACTGGTGGCACGACATCGTCGACCGCCAGAGCGAGGTCTGCCCGCCGGTGCCGGTGGACTCGGAGCACATGCTCTACCTGCTGTACACCTCGGGCACGACCGCCAAGCCCAAGGGGATCCTCCACACCAGCGCCGGCTACCTGCTGGGCTCGGCGTTCACCCACTGGGCCGTGTTCGACATCAAGCCCCACGACGTGTACTGGTGCGCGGCCGACATCGGCTGGGTCACCGGCCACTCGTACATCGTCTACG
>CAYJOH010000297.1:0-3883 GCA_964371685.1 uncultured Anaerolineaceae bacterium | reverse complement strand
GCCGCTCAACGCGACGTGCGGGCGTCCTCGCCGGGGATCCCGAGCGCGGCGAGCTCGGCGGTGAACGCCTCGAGCTCCTCCACGCCCAGGTAGAACGCGGGAACGTCGAAGATCATCCAGCGCACCGGCGTCGCGAGGTCCAGCCGGACGCCGCCGCGCGGGCTGCCGGCGAACGAGACGTCGCCGTGCCGGACGCTCCGCCGGACGCCGATCGCCGTGATCCAGCGCCACGGGCCCTCGATCCGCCAGCGGGTGATGCTCGAGACGGGCAGCCGGACCTCGAACCGCCCGAAGCGCCCGATGACGGTGCCGTCATCGATCGCCGCCCAGGCCCGGTCGGGGGTCACGCCGAAGGCGAGGCGCAGGAACGGCGCGGACCGGCGGCCGATGCGGATCGGGTAGCGGCGGGCGGACATGACGCCCGCCAGCCTACCCGGCTACGTCATCTGTCGCGCGAAGGAGGCCACCGCCGTCGATGGGACGCTCGCCCGCGCCGGGCGACGATGCATCGCGTCGACGGCACCCGGTGCAGGGCCCAGGGCCCCGAGAACCGGAGCCGTCACGAACTGAAGAACAACCGAATAGCCTCCTCCGACTCCCTCGATCGGCCGCCCGTCTCCAACCTCCGGGCGGCCGTTCGATTCGTGCGCGGTCGGGCGGCCGCGGAGTCGGCGGCTACTTCAGGATCGCGTACGTGACCTTGACCCGCCCATACCGGATGCGCGTGTCGCCGTAGCCACCCCAGGCATACAGCCGCACGGTCCGGCCGGAGCGGTCATAGGTCGTGGAACCCCCGACCGCCTTCCAGGAGAATGAGCTCGGGAAGGTCCTCGCGCGGCTCACGCAGTTCGGGTGCCAGTAGCTCCCGGCGCATTGGCTGAAGTCGTGGGGCCCGAAGCCGCCGCCGCCGAAGTTGTCCTTCCCGTAGATCGAGAACACCAGCTTCTTGTAGACCGTCGCGGACGGCAGCGTGAACGACCAGGCCACCCAGGTCGACGTCTTCTTCGCCGTCTGCGTGTAGTCCTTCGTGAGCGTCTTGGTGTACGTGTACAGCCGCTTCTTGGACAGCGTCGTGTAGCTGGTGACCACCTTCCGGGCACCCGCCGCGTCCGTCAGCGTCTGGACCACCCGGTACTTGCCGGCCGCCAGGATCGTGCCGCTGCTGTTGCGCCCGGTCCAGCCGTACGAGTACGCGCCCGCCACCCTCGCGATCGACACCGACTTCACGAGCTTCCCGGTGGGCGAGTACACGCGGATCGACACGCTCGCGGGCTCCTGCCGCGTGCCCCGGATGGCCACCGTGTCCCGGTAGCCGTCGCGGTACGGGTAGAACGTCGGGTACTGCACGCCGACGCCCGTTGCCTCCACGACGTTGGCCAGCAGCTGGAACGGCTTCGAATCCGACGATCCGGCGTAGTCCACGTTGCCCGGCTCGAAGACGCCCTGGATCGTGTGGGCGCCGAGCACCCAGCTCGCCGTCGAGAGATCCGTTCCGGTGTTGGCCGGGATGGTCGCGACGGTCACGCCGTCCACCTTGATCGCGACGTTGCCGACGATCGGCAGGTGGATCGGCGGGTACGCGCCGGCGTCGCCGACGTCGGCCGTCACCGAGAGCAGGTCGCCTTTCTGGGCCGTAGCGCCTGTCGGATCGTGAATGCTGGACAGGGTCAGGGTGGGCGTCGTGGGCCGGGGTCCGACGACCACGTCGACGATGGTGCTCTCCGACGGCGCGTACGTGTCGTCGCCGGAGTAGACGGCGACGACGTGGTAGGTGCCCTCGGGCATGTCCGCGGCCAGGGGGAGCGTGGCCGTGCCTCCGGCCACCGGGACCGTGCCAAGCTCGGTCCGGGATCCACCCTGGTCGTCGTAGAACGCCACGCTGCCGGTGACGCCACCGGGAGACAGGCTGGCGTTGACATTGGTCGTCCGACCGACGGGCTTGGGGTTGAGCTCGGCCCCCTCCAGCTGGATCGAGCTCGGCGTGCTGCCGACGGCCCTGACGCCTTCCGGGGCCATTGCCGCCGATCCCGTGAACACGATCGCGAGTGCGGAGGCGATCGCGACCAACCGCCGCGCCGCGCGTGAGCCATGCGTCATGACGACCCCCTGATGATTGCCGTTCGTCGATACCGACGGTGCCCGGACGATATGAGTCGACGCGTGTCGACCCGCAGGGCCGGCTGGGCCGTCCCGACGGGCCGTGTGTCGTGCCGGTGGTGCGGTCCGGCACCGGCCCTGCCCGCCGGCGGCCCGGCCGCTAGACTTCGCGCAACGAGCCGTCGAGCACCGCGGGAGGGGTCATTGGCCGAGCCGGAGGAGTCACAGCACCCCGCGTCGGAGGCGGCCGGCACCGCCCCGACAAACGCGGCCGCCCCGCCGGACGCGGCCCAGCAGCGCGGCAAGACCGTCCACGGCGAGGCGGCCAACGCCGGCCACCGGGTCCTCGCCCCGGACGACGCGGAGGTCGAGGCATACCTCGAGGTCGCGCTGGACGCCCCCGCCCCGGAGCGCACGCCCGCCGACCGCCCGCCGGTAGCCGCCGCGACCCCCGAACCCGGCACCGTCGCCGTCCTGGACTTCGGCTCCCAGTTCGCCCAGCTGATCGCGCGCCGCGTCCGCGAGCTCCACGTGTACTCGGAGCTCCTGCCCCACGACACGCCGGTCGCCGAGCTCGAGCGCCGCGGGGTGAAGGCGGTGATCCTGTCGGGCGGCCCGAACTCGGTCTATGACGAGGCCGCCCCGAAGGCCGATGCCTCGATCTGGAGCGGGCGCCTGCCGGTGCTCGGGATCTGCTACGGCGCCCAGCTGATGGCCCTGGAGCTGGGCGGCGACGTCCTCCCCACCGCGAAGCGCGAGTACGGCCCGGCCACCGTCCTGCTGACCCGCGACGACGGCCTGTTCACGGGCATCGACCGCGAGCAGCCGGTGTGGATGAGCCACGGCGACTCGATCACGCGCCTGCCCGAGGGCTTCCACGCGACCGCCCAGACGGACTCCACGCCGTTCGCCGGCCTGGCCGCCCCGGACCGCCAGCTGTACGGCATCCAGTTCCACCCCGAGGTCGTCCACACGCCCCGCGGCCGCGACGTGCTGCGCAACTTCGTCACCGGGATCGCGGGTGTGGCGCCCAGCTGGACCCCCGCCAACTTCGTCGAGTCCACGGTGGCCGAGATCCGCGAGCGGGTGGACCGCCACGCGGCCGAGACGGGCTCGGACGGCAAGGTCATCTGTGCGCTGTCCGGCGGGGTGGACTCCGCGGTCGCGGCGGCCCTCGTCCATCGCGCCGTGGGCGACCGCCTGACCTGCATCTACGTGGACCACGGGCTGATGCGCAAGAAGGAGTCGGAGCTCCTGCGCGTCACCTTCGAGGCCAGCTTGGGCATGCGCCTCGTGATGGTCGATGCCCGGGAGCGGTTCCTCGCCCGCCTGGCCGGCGTCACGGACCCGGAGCACAAGCGCCGGATCATCGGCGACGAGTTCATCCGGGTGTTCGAGGAGGAGGCGACCAAGCTGGGGCGGATCGACTTCCTGACCCAGGGGACGCTGTACCCGGACGTCATCGAGTCCACGGCGCCCGAGACCAAGGCCGCCCAGAAGATCAAGACCCACCACAACGTGGGCGGGCTGCCGGCGGACCTCCGCTTCCAGCTGATCGAGCCGCTGCGCTACCTGTTCAAGGACGAGGTGCGGCTCGTGGGCCTGGAGCTGGGGCTGCCCGACGCGATGGTCCACCGCCAGCCGTTCCCGGGACCGGGCCTCGCGATCCGGATCATCGGCGAGGTCACCGCGGAGCGGCTGGACACGCTGCGGGACGCGGACTGGATCGTCATCGACGAGATCAAGGCGGCGGGGCTGTACCGGAGCGTGTGGCAGTCGTTCGCGA
>CAYJOH010000296.1:0-3890 GCA_964371685.1 uncultured Anaerolineaceae bacterium | reverse complement strand
ACCCCGATCTACGAGGACTTCGAGGGCTGGGAGCAGCCGATCCACGACGTGCGCGCGCTCGCCGGGCTGCCGGAGGCGGCCCGCCGCTACGTGACCGCGCTCGAGGAGCACGCGGGCGTGCCGATCGTCTTCGTCTCGGTCGGGCCCGAGCGGACCCAGACCATCGAGCGGGCCTGGCGGCCGATGCGGCACCGACCCACGAAGCCGGCCTGAGATCGAGGGACATCCGGTGACCCTCCCGACCCCTGCCCGCATCCTCGTCCTCGGCGGCGGTGGTCGGGAGCACGCGCTCGCGTGGAAGCTCGCGGGTGAGCCGGGAGTCGAGGCCGTGGTCGTCGCGCCCGGCTCCGCGGGGATCGCCGCGACGCCCGGCGTCCGCTGTGCCGCGGTCGACGCCATGAGCCCCGACGCGGTTGTCGCGCTCGCGGGGTCCGAGGCCGTCGACCTCGTCGTCGTCGGGCCCGAGGCGCCGCTCGGTGCCGGGGTCGCGGACGCGCTCGAGGCCGCGGGCGTGGCCGTCTTCGGGCCGGGGCGTGACGCCGCGCGGATGGAGACGAGCAAGGCGTTCTGTCACGAGATCGCGGACGCCGCCGGGGTCCGCATGGCGAGAGGGAGGGCGTTCGGCGGCGGCGAGGAGGCCGCGGTCGCGGCGTTCATCGAGGAGCTCGCGGCGGACGGCGTGCTCGCCGTGCTCAAGGCGGACGGCCTCGCCGCGGGCAAGGGCGTCATCGTCACCGATTCGCCGGAGCAGGCCCAGGCCCTCGCTCCCTCGTTCCTCGCCGGGCGCGCCGCGGGTGAGCCCGCCCTCGTGGTGGAGGAGCGGCTCTCGGGTCCCGAGGCGAGCGTCATCGCGATCTGCGACGGGACCCGCGCCGTGGCGCTGCCGGCCGCCCGCGACCACAAGCGGCTGTGTGACGGCGACCAGGGGCCTAACACCGGCGGCATGGGCGCCTACTCACCGCTGCCGGACCTCGACGACGCGGCGGTCGAGCGGGTCCTGGACACCGTCCACCGGCCGATCCTCGCCGAGATGGCCCGTCGCGGCACCCCGTTCCGTGGCTTCCTGTACGCCGGCCTGATGCTCACCGCGGACGGCCCGGCGCTGCTCGAGATCAACGTCCGGCTGGGCGACCCGGAGGCCCAGGTCATCCTGCCGCGGGTGGCCGGGGCGCTCGGCCCGCTGCTGCTGGCCGCGGCCCACGGCCGGATCCCGGACGGCACCCCGGCGCGCCTGCCCGTTCTGCCCGGCGCCGCCGTGGGGATCGTGCTGGCCGCCAGGGGCTATCCCGGCGACCCGCGGCGCGGCGATCCGATCGAGGGCATCGACGCCGCCCGGGCACGGGGCGCGCTGGTGTTCCACGCCGGGACGGTGGGCCGGCCCGTCCCGCCGGGCGGCTTCGGGACCAATGGCGGCCGGGTGCTCACGGTGACCGGCCGAGGCGCGGACCTGGCCGCCGCCCGCGACGCCGCCGAGCGTGCCGCGGACGCGATCGCCTGGGACGGCATGCAGCGCCGCCGGGACATCGCCGCGGACCTGCCCCCGGCGGGGCCATGGCCGACGCCCGTCGGGATCGGGGTGCCGGCGTGATCCCGCGCTACACGCTGCCAGAGATGGGCGCCCTGTGGACCGAACAGGCACGCTTCGAGCGGATGCTCGAGGTCGAGCTCGCCGTCTGCCGCGCCCAGGTCCGCCGCGGCCTCGTGCCGCCCGAGGCGCTGGCCGCGATCGAGGCCCGCGCGATCGTGGACACGGCGCGGATCGCGGAGATCGAGCAGACCACGGACCACGACGTGATCGCGTTCGTGTCGCAGGTCGCAGAGACCGTCGGGGCGGAGGGCCGGTTCCTCCACCTGGGCCTGACCAGCAGCGACGTCGTGGACACGGCGCTCGCGCTCCAGCTGCGCGCGGCCGGGGAGCGGCTGGCCGCCGGCGCGGACCTCCTGGCGCTCGCCCTCATCGCCCGCGCCCGCGCGGAGGCCGGGACCGTGATGATGGGCCGCACGCACTCGGTCCACGCGGAGCCCACCACGTTCGGCCTCAAGTGCGCCGGCTGGGCGTTCGAGATCGCCCGCGGTCGGGAGCGGCTGGCGACGGCGACGGCGGAGATCGCGACCGGCAAGGTCAGCGGCCCGGTGGGCACCTACAGCCACCTGGACCCGGATCTCGAGGCGGAGGTGCTCGCGGACCTCGGGCTGCGCGTGGACCCGGTCAGCACCCAGGTCGTCCAGCGCGACCGGCACGCGGCGTTCGTGGGCGCGATCGCGGTCCTCGCCGGCAGCATCGAGCGGCTGGCCACCGAGGTTCGCAACCTCCAGCACACCGAGATCGGCGAGGTCATGGAGCCGTTCAAGCGCGGCCAGAAGGGCTCCAGCGCGATGCCCCACAAGCGCAACCCGATCCTGTCCGAGCGCCTGGCCGGCCTGGCCCGCCTGGTCCGTGGCTACGCCGGGGCCGCGCTCGAGAACCAGCCCCTGTGGCACGAGCGCGACATCAGCCACAGCTCCGCCGAGCGGGTGATCCTGCCCGACGCGACGATCCTGCTCGACTACATGCTGGTCAGGGCGACGGGCCTGGTCGAGGGGCTGGTGGTCCGGCCGGAGCGGATGCGCGAGAACATCGAGCGCGGTCTCGGGCTCCACGCCTCGAGCCGCGTGCTGCTGGCGCTGGTCGAGCGGGCCGGGCTGTCGCGCGAGGACGCGTACGGGGTCGTCCAGCGCAACGCGCTCCGCGCCGCCGACGAGCGCGTGCCGCTCCACGGGCTGCTGGCCACGGACGCGGTGGTCGCGCACAAGCTGCCGCTGGCCGACCTCGACGCCTGCTTCGACGACGCCGTGGTCCTGCGCCACGTGCCGGCGGTGATCGCGCGCCTGGACCCGCTGGAGGCGGCGATCCGGGCGCGGTCGACGGGGCCGGACGGGACGCCCCGGACGGGCGGGTCCGGCGGCACGTCCGCCAACCCGGAGGTGAGCGATGCTGCACGCTGAGGCGCTGTTCCTGCGGTCGGGCAAGGTTCGCGACCTGTACCGGATCGACGACGAGCGGCTGCTGCTCGTCGCCTCGGACCGCCTGTCGGCGTTCGACGTCGTGCTGCCCACCCCGATCCCGGACAAGGGCCGGGTGCTGACCGGCCTGTCGAGGTTCTGGTTCGCGCAGACCGCCGGAATCGTGCCCAACCACCTGCTGTCCACGGACCCGGCCGACCTGCCGGCGGCGCTGGTGGGCGGGCCCGGCGTGGCGGACGAGCTCCGGGGCCGGATGATGATCGGGCGGCTGGCGGAGGTGCTCCCGGTCGAGTGCGTCGTGCGCGGCTACCTCTCGGGCTCGGGCTGGAAGGAGTACGCGGCCTCGGGCGAGGTGTGCGGGATCCCGCTGCCGCCCGGCCTGCGCGAGAGCGACCGGCTCCCCGAGCCGCTGTTCACGCCGGCCTGGAAGGCGCCGGCGGGCGTCCACGACGAGAACATCCCGTTCGCCCGGGTGGAGACGCTGATCAGCCCGGAGCTGGCCCACCGCGTGCGAGCGGCCTCGCTCGCGCTGTACGCGCACGGCGCCGCGGTCTGCGAGCGGGCCGGCATCGTGCTCGCCGACACGAAGTTCGAGTTCGGGGTCGTGCCGTCGGGCGAGCTGCTGCTCATCGACGAGGTGCTGACGCCGGACTCGTCCCGATTCTGGGAGGCCGCGACGTACCAGCCCGGGCGCGCCCAGGCGAGCTACGACAAGCAGTTCGTCCGCGACTGGCTCGAGGCCCAGCCGTGGGACAAGACCGCGCCCGGCCCCGAGCTCCCCGACGACATCGTCGCCGGCACCCGCGCCCGGTACGTCGAGGCATTCGAGCGCATCACCGGGGCGAGCTTCGCCCGCTACCTCCAGGAGGACGTCATCGCCCGATGAG
>CAYJOH010000295.1:0-3927 GCA_964371685.1 uncultured Anaerolineaceae bacterium | reverse complement strand
TCCCCGGCCACCTCCACCGCCTCGAGCGCGTCGAGCGTCTCGTCCGCGAGCGCCGCCGCGTCCGCGAGCGCGGCCAGGTCATCGGCGCCCTCGTACGCGGTCTCGAGGTCGTCGGACGGCGTGAGCCCCGCGTCGGCGGCCTGGGCCGCGGTCTCGTCGCGCCGTTCGAGGATCCGGGTCGCGGCCGCGATCGCGCCCTCGGCGTCATCGAACGCCCAGCGGTCGAGCGGCAGCCGCACGGCGGCCGGGGCGGCCCAGCCGTCGCCCTCGTCGAGCAGCTCGTGGTACGCGTCGCGGGCCTGGTCGCGGGTGTCGAGGCCGGCCGCCTGCGCCTCGGTCAGCGCCCACGTCGCCAGCAGGTCGTCGATACCGTCCGCGCCGCCCAGCTCCTCGACCAGGTCCAGCAGCCGGCGCCAGTCGTTGGCCAGCCCGGACGGCTCGGCGGGACCCGCGCCGATGTAGGCGGTCGTCCCGTCGTCCGCCGCCGCGAACGCCGCCCGCATCCCCTCGTCGCCCACGGCTTCGACGATGCGCCGCATCACCAGCCATGACGCGTCGTAGCCGTACCGCTCGCGCTTGCCGCTGTCCTCGTCGCGGATCGCCGCCGGGGGCCCCCAGCCGTTGAGCGGGAAGGCCTCCTCCGCCGTGCGCGACACCTCGCCCGGTGCCTCGGCCGGCTCGCCCAGCGCGCCCAGCACGCGCGCCGCGTACTCGTCGGCGAGGCCCTCGGAGATCCACCGCTCGGTGAACAGCGCGCGGTTGAACCAGGCGTGCGAGGCCTCGTGGACGATCGTGAGGTCGTCGAGGTCCTCGCTGACCGTGATCTCGTCCGTGGTCGGGTCGTAGAAGCCCGCGTAGCCCTCCAGCAGCGCGGTGTGGACCTCGACCACCGTCAGCGGCCCGTCCACCGGCCACGGCAGCCCGATGCGCTCCACCAGCTCCGGGACGCCGCGCTCGAGGACGTCCGCGACCCGCTGCCGCCAGCGGGCGTCCTCCGGCCAGCCGCGGACCACGATCTCGTCACCGCCGGCGATGTCCACCAGCTCGCGCGTGAGATCGAAGTCGTTGCGAGCGTTGATCCACGCGTACCACGCCAGGGCGTCCGGGGCGGACGCGGACAGGACCGTCACGCCGTCGGCGGTCGAGCGCTCCAGCTCCTCGCCGGAGGCGGACACCTCGAACGGGCGCGGCACCTCGATCCGCACGCTGCCGCTGTCGCCGAACGCCCAGGCCAGGAAGGTCACGAACGCTTGGCCCACCCGCACGTCGCTCTCGGAGCGTGGCTTGCCCCCGGGCAGCTCGAAGGTCAGCCGCAGCGTGGCCTGCTCCCGGAAGAACAGGCTCTCGCGCAGCCCGACCGTGACCAGCTTGTAGTCCTTGCGGCGGGCGACGTCCACGGGCAGCGCCACCCCGCCCTGCGTCGCCCGGATCCGGGCCGCCTCCGCCTGCAGGCCGAGGTTCACGGCGTCGTAGTAGTAGCGCGTGATGGCGCCGCCCTGGACACTGTTGGGCTTCTCGTTCCGGACACGGACGGTCACGACGACCCGGATCACGGCCTCGTCGGGGACGACGGTGTAGCGCGTCTCGGTGGTGATCGCGACGCCGTCCGCGGCCCTGGCGACGGGCGCGTCGAGCGCGGCCAGGAAGGGCGTGACCGGGGCCGCCGCCGGCGGCAGGACGGCCGCCCCGACGGCGAGCAGCCCGGCCAGCGGCAGCGCCGCGAGCCGGTGGCGTGCGATCGCCGGGCGGCGCATCGTCAGGCCGGCGTGGGTCGGCGGACGTCCGGTCGCCGGGACCGGCGGATGCCCCCGAAGATCGCAGACCCGAGCACGAGGACCGTGGCCAGCACGGCGACCCCGAACAGGGCCCGGCGCCGCCCCTCCTGCCAGGCCTCGCTCCACGCCGCGAGCGCGCGGGCGGATGCGGCGTGCATCGCGTCGAGGTCGCCGACCCCGAACGACGCCCGGGCGGTCGCGAGGTCCGCCTCGGGGTCTTCGCCCAGCATCCCGATCCCGGTCAGGATGTCCGGGTCGTCGTGTCGCGCGGCGATCGCGCCCTCGAGCGCGAGCAGGGCGTTGAGCTCCGCCTCGGCCTCGCGCGACGCCCCGGCGAGCTGACCGGCCTCGAACAGCCGGCGCATCGCCGCCGGGGCGGTGAGCCCGTGCCGGGCCGCGCGCGCCTCGACCGCCTCGCGCTGCGAGAGCACGGTCCGGGCGTCGGCCATCAGCTGCTCTGCGGCCTCGAACCGCCAGGCGCGCAGCGCGTCGCGGATCCCGACGGGCAGCGCCCAGCCGTCCGCCAGCGCCAGCGTCCGCTGGTACGAGAGCCGGGCCGTCGTGCGGGCGTCGAGCTGTGCCGGCTCGTCGGCGCGGACGACCCACGTCCGCCACAGGTCGGTGAACCTCGCGTCCGAGTGCTCCTCCAGCAGGTCCAGGAGGCTGCGCCAGTCGGGCGCGGTGGTCAGGGTCTCCGGCGCCCTGGTCGCACCGGCCCCCGTGCCGGCCGCACCGCCGGCCCCCGCCCCGGAGACCGCCGGCGTCTGGTAGGCCCCCACGCGCCCGGCGGCATCGGCCCACACCCGGCGCAGCGCGTCATCGCCGGCACGCTCCGCGATCAGGCGCGCCAGCTCGTAGGAGGCGGCGTAGCCGTAGGTCTCGGAGGCCGGGTCGCCGTCCTCCGCCCGCTGCGGCCAGGCGTTGAGCGCGAGGCGCGACGCGGCGACCTCGTCGCTGAGCTCCGGCGCGCCCGGCTCCGCGCCCAGGGCCTCGGCGGCGCGGGCCGCGTACAGCGACGCGAACCCTTCGTTGGCCCACCGGTCCGCGAGCAGCGAGCCGTTGAACCAGCCGTGGGCCAGCTCGTGGAGGATGATCCGGTGGTCGGCCCAGTAGGCCACCTCGATCCGGCGCTCGGACGGCTCGTACAGCCCGGCGTAGCCGCCGGTCGAGCGCGTGACGGCCTCCTGGACGACAAACGGGTCCGCGTGCGGCCACGCGAGGCCGATGTCCGTCGCCAGCACCGGGAGCGCCTCCGCCACCACCCCGCCGACCCGCTCTGCCCAGGCCGGGTCGTCCTCCCAGGCGCGCATCGTGAGCCGGATCTCCTGGTCGCCGGCCTGGATGGACAGGGTCGTGTCCGCGTACACCGCCTCGCGCTCACCGACCACGTATGCGAACCAGGTCGTGGGCGAGCCGATCGGGTCCGTCTCGAGGCGCGTGCCGCCGCCCGCCGCGGGCGCCTGGCGGTCGAAGGCGCCGGTCTGGACGGTGATGTCGTAGCCGGCCGGGAAGGTCACGCTGACGGTGCTCCCCTTGGCCCCGTCGCTCGAGAACGCCCACACCGGGAACGAGGCCAGGCTGCCGCCGATCCGGACCTGGCCCCGCGCCGAGACGCCCGCGTCCGGGAGGTCGAACGAGAGCCGGAACACCTTCGAGCTGCCACCGTACAGGCGGCCGCCGAAGTCGATCCGGAGCAGCGTGTACGCCGCGGTCTTGCGCGCGACATGGACGGACGCGCCGGCGAGGCCACTCACGTGGAAGCCCTTCGTCCGGGGCAGGACGGCGAGGTAGGCGCGATCGACCCAGAACTTGCGGGTCCGCGTCTCGGCCTTGTGGTTGCGCGCGACGACGTCGAGCGTCACGTGGACCAGCCGGTCGTCGGGCCGGACCTCGTAGGCGGCGTCGGTGACCAGCGTGAGGTCCGTGTCCGCGGCCCGCGCCGGCGCCACCGGGCCGAGGCCGATGACCGGCGCCAGGATCCCCGCGGCGAGCGCGACGACGAGCGCGAGAGGCGTGAGCCGCGTCGTCTTGCCGCGGCCACCGCGCGCCGTCACGGGGCGGCCTCCAGCAGCTCGCCGAGCTCCGCGGCGTACCGGTCCAGCAGCGCCGCGCCGGGGCCCGGCGGCGTGCCGGCCGGCGCGGGGGCCACCGG
>CAYJOH010000294.1:1571-3934 GCA_964371685.1 uncultured Anaerolineaceae bacterium | reverse complement strand
GCGTCCGCTGGCGCCTGGTGGCCTGGAGCGGCGTGTCCACGCTGGTCGTGCTGGTCGTGCTCGGCGCGGCCCTGTACGCGGTGGTCGCCAACTCCCTGGCCTCGGCCAGCATCGCGCAGCTCAGCAACCGGGTGGACCCGTGGGTGGCGCGGCTCGAGGGCCAGGAGCCATCCGGCCGGCCGCCGGGCTTCGGCTTCCTGCCCGGGCGCGGCAACACCTTCCTGTTCGCGTTCGACAATGCCGGCAACCCGGTGCAGCTACAGACCGAGCCGGTCGTTGTCCTGGCCGGGCTCCCGGAGCCGACGAGCCTCGAAGCCGCCCGCGAGGCCGCCGACGGGCGCGACGTCCGCACGGTGGACCTCGAGATCGTGTCGGTCCGCGTGCCGGTGCGGCTCCTGACCCAGCGGGCCGTCTACGTCCAGGACGGCGAGACCTACTTCCTCCAGGCCCTCCAGGACCGCTCGACCGAGGTGGAGACGCTCGATGCCCTCGTCCGCGTGCTCGTCGGCGGCGGCCTGCTGGTCGTGCTCGTGGCGCTCGGGTTCGGGGCTGCGTACGCCCAGCGGGCCCTCGTCCCGATCCGCCAGTCGCTGGCGGCCCAGCGCGAGGCGTTGCGCCGCCAGCGCGAGTTCGCCGCCGACGCGAGCCACGAGCTGCGGACGCCGCTGACCGTCATCCGCGCGTCCGTGGAGCACCTGTCGCGGCAGGCGGACCGGCCGGTCTCGGCGTCCGCGGAGGCGCTCGAGGACATCGACGCCGAGGTCACGAACCTGACCGCGCTGGTCGACGACCTGCTGCTGCTGGCCCGGTCCGATTCCGGGGCCGTGCCCATGGACCGCGTGTCCCTCCACCTGGGCGACGGCGCGCTCGATGCGGGGTCCGCCCTCGGCCGGGCGGCCGAGGAGCGCGGCGTGCACGTGACCGTGGACCCGGAGCCCGCGATGGTCCGGGGCGACCCGGTGCGCATCCGGCAGCTGGTGATGATCCTCGTCGACAACGCGATCCGGCACAGCCCGCGCGACGGGCGCGTGGACGTGACGATCCGCGGCGGCGGTGCGGGCGGCATGGCGTCGGTCGAGGTGGCGGACGAGGGCCCGGGCGTGCGCCCGGAGGACATGCCGCACGTCTTCGACCGGTTCTGGCGGGCGCCCGGAGCACCCTCGGGCGGGACGGGGCTGGGCCTCTCGATCGCGCGCTGGATCGTGGACCGCCACGAGGGCCGGATCGGGCTCGCGAACCGCGAGACCGGCGGCGCGGTGTTCCGCGTGGAGCTGCCGGCACAGGATCCATCCGTCGCCGGCTGACCACCGGCCCGCGTCCTGCGCGCCCGGGACGGGTCTCCGCGCCGCGCCGCGTGCTATCGTCACGCCATCCTGAGGGCCGGTCCCGTGAGGCCGGCGTACCGGTCCGGAGAGGCCGGGTAGGAGGCCACATGCTCACGCGCATGCCCGCCTGCGGCGCCCGCCCGCCGCGGCCCGCCGGGTCCTGAGTGATCGTCCCACCGACCCTCCGTCATCCGCCGCTGCCGCGCGCCGACGCGCTCGTGGACCCGCGCGTGGGCGACGCCGGTCCCGCGCTGCTCGCGCTCGAGGACGGCACGGTGTTCCCCGGCATCGCCTTCGGCGCGCCCGTCGCCGCCGGCGGCGACCTCGTGGTCAACACCTCGCAGACCGGCTACCAGGAGATCGCGACCGACCCGTCGTACGCAGGCCAGGTCGTGGTGATGACGTACCCGCTGATCGGCAACTACGGGCGCCTCGTGGGTGAGGACCAGTCGGAGCGGCCGTGGCTCCGGGGCCTGGTCGTGGCGCACGCCACGGCCGCCGTCCTCGATGACGCACGCCAGCTCGCGACGATGCTCCGGGGCGCCTCGATCCCGGCCATCGCCGGCGTGGACACCCGCGCCCTCGCCCGCCACCTGCGATCCACCGGCTGCCTGCGCGGGGTGATCACGGAGCCCGGCGTCACGGACCCGGACGCGGCCGTGGCGCTCGCCCGGGCCGTGCCGCGCTGGGAGGACCAGGACTTCGTCGCCCAGGTGTCGCCGGCGGCGGTGCGCGAGGTGGGCGACGAGGCGGGGGCGTCCCTGGTCGCGATCGTGGACTTCGGGCTCAAGGCGAACATCGTCCGGTCGCTCCGCCGGCGCGGGGTGCGGGTGCGGATCCTGCCCCACACGGCGACCGCCAGCGACGTCCTGGCGTCGGACGTCGCCGGCGTGGTGTTCTCGCCCGGGCCCGGCGACCCCGCCCGGCTCGACGGCCCGGTCGCGCTCGCCCGGGCGATCATCGACGACGGCCGGCCGCTGCTGGGGATCTGCCTCGGCCACCAGATCGTGGGCCGGGCCGCGGGCGCCGAGCCCACCC
>CAYJOH010000294.1:0-1561 GCA_964371685.1 uncultured Anaerolineaceae bacterium | reverse complement strand
CGGCGCGAACCACCCGGTCCAGGACCTCGACACCGGCTACGTCCAGGTCACCGCCCAGAACCACGAGGTCCAGGTCGTCGCCGGGTCGCTGCCGGCCGCCTCGGGGTTCCGGGTCAGCCAGCTCAACCTCAACGACCGATCGGTGGAAGGCCTCCGGCACGCCGACAAGCCGATCGAGACCGTCCAGTACCACCCCGAGGGCGCCCCCGGGCCACTCGACGCGCTCGCGGTCTTCGACCGGTTCGTGGACGCCTGCCGGCTCGCTGCCAAGGGAGGGCCCCGCAGTGCCTGACGAGCGACCCCAGAGCGACTCGGTCGCGCTGCGCATCCGGCGGGTCACCGTCGAGGATGCCTACATTGCCGTCCCGGTCACGGATGCCCTGATCAGGTACCAGGCCGACGGCACCGGCCGGATCGATCCCGAGGCCTTCATGGCCGAGGGCGTGCGCATCGGCGCGGATCCGCGCGTCGAGTGGGCACCGGAGTCGACGACGATCGAGCCCCACCCAGTCCAGCAGGCCGCACCACAGGACCGGTTCGCGCTGGATCCCTTCGACGACGGGCTGGAGGGCTGACGGCTGTCCGAACAGCGGATCACCCACCAGCCCTCGTCGCCCGCGGTCGCGACACTGCCGGTGCCGCCCGGTCAGGCACGCCGGCCGAAGCCCGCGTCGGTGCTCATCCTGGGCAGCGGTCCCGTGGTCATCGGGCAGGCGGCCGAGTTCGACTACGCCGGCACCCAGGCGTGCCGCGCGCTCCGTGCCGAGGGCGTCCGGACCGTCCTCGTCAACAGCAACCCGGCGACGATCATGACCGACCCCACGGTGGCCGACGCCGTGTACCTCGAGCCGCTGACCGTGGACGCGATCGAGCAGGTGATCGCGCGCGAGCGGCCGGAGGGGCTGCTCGCCGGCCTGGGCGGGCAGACCGCGCTCAACCTCGCGATGGCGCTGGCGGAGGCGGGGGTCCTGGACCGGCACGGGGTGCGGCTGCTGGGGACGCCGCTCGAGGCGATCCGGATGGCCGAGGACCGCGAGGCCTTCCGCGACCTGCTGGACCGGATCGGCCAGCCGTACGCCCCGTCGTTCATCGTCGTGGGCACCGACGATGCCGCGCGCCTCGCCGCGGCGGAGCGGGCGCTGGCCGAGATCGGCCTGCCGGCGATCGTGCGGCCCGCGTTCACGCTGGGCGGGACCGGTGGCGGCATCGTCGAGACCGAGGTCGCCTACTGGGAGCGCGTCCGCGGCGGCCTGCGGGCGAGCCCCATCCGCCAGGTGATGGTGGAGCGCTGCCTGGTGGGCTGGCAGGAGATCGAGTACGAGGTCATGCGCGACCACGAGGACACGTGCATCGCCGTGTGCTCGATGGAGAACGTGGACCCGCTCGGCGTCCACACCGGCGACTCGATCGTGGTCGCGCCCGTCCAGACGCTCACCGACCAGGTCCACCAGCGGCTGCGCAGCGCGGCGCTCGCGATCATCCGGGCGCTGGGCGTGGAGGGCGGCTGCAACGTCCAGTTCGCGCTGTCGCCCGACTCGACCGAGTACGCGGTGATCGAGGT
>CAYJOH010000293.1:2370-3952 GCA_964371685.1 uncultured Anaerolineaceae bacterium | reverse complement strand
CAGCTGGGCGCCGTGTTCCTCCAGTACCCGAAGTGGTTCTTCACCTCGTCCCAGAACCGGGACGCGATCCGGGAAGCGAAGGCGGCGCTCGAGCCGCACGGGCTGCGGGTCGCGGTCGAGTTCCGCAACGGGTCGTGGTTCAACGAGAAGAACCTGGAGCGGACGCTCCGGTTCCTCGAGGACGAGGGCATCGCCCTGGTCATGGTGGACGGGCCGCAGGGCTTCAAGTCGTCCGTGCCGCCGGTGGTGGCGACGACCACGCCCGGCCTCGCGGTCGTGCGCTTCCACGGCCGCCGGACGGCGACCTGGGAGGCGATGGCGGGGTTGCCGACGGTCGAGCGGTTCCGCTACCTGTACGACCGCGACGAGCTCCGCGAGTGGGCGCCGCGAGTCGTGGAGGCCGCGTCCCAGGCCGAGGACGTCCACGTCCTGATGAACAACTGCTACGCGAACTACGGCTCCACGAACGCGCGCGAGCTGGCCGCGCTGCTGGCTGAGGAGCTGGCCGCCGCGGACTAGGGCTGGCGCCCGATGCGGCGTGGGCCGCCTTAGGCCGAGCCTCCGATGCGACGGACCCGCATCGGAGCACTCGACATGGCCCCCGCCGACCGCGAACCCGACCCTGGCGCGTCGGACGACGCGCTGCTCACGGCGCTGTACACGGCGCACGCCCCCGGCCTCACGCGCTGGATGACGAGCTACACCCGCGACGAGGAGGTCGCCGCGGACCTCGTCCAGGAGGCGTTCCTCCGGCTGGCGCGAGAGCTCCAGGCCGGACGCCGCCCGGACAACGCGGCCGCCTGGCTCGCCCAGGTGGCCCGCAACCTCGCCACCAGCCGCGCCCGGCGCGTGTCCACCGCGTCCCGCTTCGAGCCCCTGCTGGATCGTCCGTCCGCGCCGGAGGACCCGGCATCCGCCGTCCTCGCCGGCGAGCGGGCCGAGGCCGTCCACGCCGCGCTGGCGGACCTCCGGCCCGTGGATCGGGCGGCGCTCATCCTCGCCGCCGAGGGCCACCACAACGCGGAGATCGCCGTCCGGATCGGCCGCACCGAGCTGGCGACGCGGGCGCTGCTGTGCCGGGCGCGCCGCCGCCTGCGGCCGGTGCTCGCGGCCGTCGTCCTGGCCTGAGCACGTGACGCTCCGGCCCCTTCGGCGCATGCCGTTCCGGCCTGTTCGGGGTCCGCGACGCCCGTATGATCGGCCGTGGTGGGCCGATCGGACGGGCAGGCAATCGTCGGGCGTTCGGCCGAGCTGGAGACGGCTCGCGGGCTGCTCCGGCGCGCGCTCGAAGGATCGCCCGGCGTCCTGGTCGTCGGCGGCGAAGCGGGCGTGGGCAAGACCCGCCTCCTCGAGGCCGTCGCGACCGATGCGCGCGCCCTCGGGTTCCGGGTCGCGACCGGGGCAAGCCTGCGGATGGACGCGGGCGCGATGCCCTACGCGGCGATCGTCGGGGCGCTGCGACAGCTGGTCCGGGACGGCGACCCGGGCACCATCGCGGCTTCGGTCGGTGCGTACCGCCACGAGGTCGCGCGGCTCCTGCCGGAGATCGTGCGGCTCGCGGGCACGACGAGCGCGCCGGCGT
>CAYJOH010000293.1:0-2270 GCA_964371685.1 uncultured Anaerolineaceae bacterium | reverse complement strand
TGCTCGAGGACCTCCACTGGGCGGACCCGGCCACCCTCGACCTCGTGCGGTCGCTGGCGCTCTCGCTGTCCGGCCGGACCGTCATCGTGGTCACGCTGCGGACCGACGAGCCCGCGCCGCCCGCGGTGGGGGCCACGGTCGCCGAGCTGGTCCGGGACGGGGCGACCCGGCTGGAGCTGGCGCCCCTCGACCGGTCGACGTTCGGGCGCCTGGTGGGCGAGGCCCACGCCGCGCACGCCGGCGACGCGGCACTGGCGGCCCCGGGCGAGGAGGCGGTCGACCGTCTGTACGAGCGCTCCGGCGGCAACCCGTTCCTCGCGCTCGAGCTCGTCCTGGCCGGGCTGCTCGAGGGCGGCGACACGCCATACTCCGGGGTGCCGCCGTCGCTGCGCGACATCCTCGACGCGCGGCTGGCCTCGCTCGACGACGCCACCGTGGAGGTCCTGCGGGCGGCCGCCCTGCACCCCGGTGCCATCGATGACGAGGTGCTGGCCGCCGTCCTCGGTCGCCCGATCGGGTCGGTGGGGCGCGCCCTGCGCGAGGCGCACGACACCGGCGTGCTGGCCACCCGGCCCGGTGCTCCGGCCTTCCGCCACGCGCTGCAACGGGACGTGCTGCTGGAGCAGCTGGGGCCCGGCGAGCGGCGGATGCTCCACGGCCGGTTCGCTGACGCGCTCGCGACCGGCGGCCGTGACCCGTCCCGGGCAAGCGCAATCGCCTGGCACCGGGACGCGGCCGGGGACGACGCACGCTCGCTCAGCGCGCATGTCGAGGCCCACGAGGCCGCGATGCAGGCGTTCGCGTTCGAGGCCGCCGCCGTCCACGCCGCGCGCGCCGCAGAGCTGCACGGGCGCGTGGATCCGACACTCGCCGCCGGGCTCCCCGACGGCCCCACGCTGCTCGAGGCCGCCTCGCTGGCGGCGCTGCTGGGCGGCGACCCGGCTCGGTCCGCGGCGCACGCACGTGCGGCCCTGGCCCTGGCCGGCGACGACGCCACGCGCGCGGTCAGCCTCCACGACCGGCTGCGCTGGGCGCTGTGGGAGGCAGGCGACCACGAGGGCGCGGCGCGCGAGGTGGAGCTCGCGGTGGCGCGGCTGGGCGACGAGCCGGCACCGGGACTGCGGGCGATGCTCACGGCGCAGCAGGCCGCGATGCGCATGGCCGAGGCCGAGCCGGGGCCGGCCCTGGAGCTCGCGGACCGGGCCATCCGGGCGGCGCGCGAGCTCGGCGCCCGCGACGTGGAGGCGGTCGCCCTCGGCGTCCGCGGGCGGACGCTGGCGACGCACGGGCAGGTGGACGAGGGCCTCGCCAGCCTGCGGGCCGCGGTCGCGATCGCGGACGAGCTGCACAACCTCCAGGGCCGGCTCGTGGGCGAGGCGGCGATCGTGGCCGTCCTGGCGCGCGGCGGCCGGGCGCGAGAGGCACTGGCGGAGGTCGATGCGGCGCTCGCCATCGGCGAGGCGTCGGGCCTGGGCCGGTCGCTGGGGGCGCAGCTGTGCGTCGAGGCGGCCCGCGCGAGCTTCGCGATCGGGGCGTGGGACGAGGCCGGGCGCCGGATCGCGGACGGACTGGCCCGGCGGCCGGCCGCCGTGATCGAGGCACACCTCCGGATCACCGCGCTTCGCCTGGCGGCGGCACGCGGCAACGAGGCGGACGCCGCCGCCCTCGAGGCCCGGCTCGCCGCGCTGGAGCCGGTCCTCCCCGACGGCGAGGACCGCGCGGCGCTCGACGTCGCGCGCGCCGAGGCCGCGCTCGCCGCCGGTCGGCCGGCCGTCGTCCGCACGCTCGTGGACCGAGCCATGGCCTCGGTGGCGGCTGGCGCGGAGCGCGGGGCGTCGCTCGCGTGGCTGGGCGCGCTGGCCGTCGAGGCCGAGGTCGACCTGGCCCTCGCCGCCCGGGCTCGGGGCGACGGGGGCGCGGCGCAGGAGGCCGCTGGTCGGGTCGCCGTGATCGCGGGCCTGGCGCAGGGCGAGGCGGCCAGGGCACGCGCCGCCTGGGGCCCGCGAGCCGATGCGCTCCTCGCCCACGTGCTTGCGGAGGCCGCCCGCCTCGAAGCCCCGGCGATCGCGCGTGCGGCGGCGTGGGAGCGGGCGGCGGCGGCGTGGGATGCGATCGACCGGCCGTACACGGCGGCCCATGCGCGGCTGCGGGTGGCCGAGTCCCGCCTGGCGGCCGGGGCGCCCCGGCCAGCCATCGCCGAGCCGCTGCGCGTCGCCGCGGCCAAGCTCCGGGGCCTCGGGGCCCGGCCGCTGCGCGCCCCGGCGGCGCGG
>CAYJOH010000292.1:0-3956 GCA_964371685.1 uncultured Anaerolineaceae bacterium | reverse complement strand
GTGCCGTCGCCGTCGGACGGGAGGCGGAAGCCGTCGGAGTCCACGCACACCGGCAGCGTCCCGTGGCAGCCGCCGGCGGCCGCGGTGCCGTCCACGTACCCCGACAGGTCCATCTCGCCAACCACGACGCCTTCGCGGACCTCGGTGGCCGTGATCGACGGCCCGACGTCCCCGGTCTCGACGAGGATCTCGAGCCGGTCGCCCGCCAGCGCGCCGGCGCCGGCCACGATGAGCCGCCAGGCCTTGGCGGCTGGGTCCGTGATCGCGACGCGGATCGTGTCCGCATCTGCGGCCTCGATCGTGAGCTCCGGGTAGACGATCCCGTCCACGTTGCCGGCGTCGGGCTTGGGCGTGGCCGGATCCGGCGATGGCCACGCGATCAGCGTGGGGTCGGGCGCACCGGCCGGCGTGGCGGGCGCGGCGGGCGACGCGCAGGCCGCGGCGACGAGGAGCACGAGCGAGGCGGCGATGACCGGGGCGATACGCGGGGACATGGGACCTCGGGCGGTCGATGACGAGGTGCGATGTGGGTGGGGGCAGTCCTGTGACGCGCGAGCGCATCGAAATGGTTCCCCGAACCGGCGGCGATTTCGACCGTCATCCGTCCATATCGCGCGGGACGTGCGTCGCGATCCGGCGGTCAGTCCAGCGCCGCGTGGAGCTCCGGGGCATGGCGACGCAGCCAGCGACGCCAGTCGGCGTGGTCGGGGACGCGAGACGCGAGGAGCGCCCGGAACCTCGGGCCGTGCCCGAACACCTGGAGGTGGCACAGCTCGTGGGCGGCGACGGCGTCGAGGGCGGCCGGCGGCGCGAGCACCAGCCGCCAGCTGAACGAGAGCGCCCCGCTCCGCGAGCAGCTCCCCCATCGGCTGGTGGTGTCGCGGATCGTGACGCTCCGGGGCTCGACACCCAGCGCCGAACCGTGGCGGTCGATCGCGGCCAGCAGCGCGGCCCGGGCGCGCGTCCGGAGCCAGGCCTCGAGGATCGCGGCGGTGGGCCGGGCGTCGCGGGCCACCCGCTCGACCAGCAGCTCGTCGCCGCCATCGCCGCCCACGCGCGAGACGCGCGACGCCCGCGTGCGCGGGGGCGCAGGCTCGACGCGCACACGGTGTGGCAGGCCGAGGTACGAGACCACGCGCCCGTCATCGAGCGCCGGGCGCGCGTCGAGGCGGGCCCGGGCACGGTCCTGGCGCTCGAGGTGGCGGCGAATCCAGTCCTCGCGCTCGGCGAGGAAGCCGACGATGACCGGCTCGGGGCGCGCCCAGCCGCGGTGCGAGGGAGGCGGCACGGACACAACCACGCCCCGCTCGGGGTGGACCGTGACCCGCAGGCGGCGGGCGCGCGGCGAGCGCCGCAGGACGTAGGGGAGGTCGCCGCCCGGGAGACGCGCGGTGGCGCTCGTCTCCGTGGCGGCACCGGTCCCGGCGGCGATGCGTGCCGCGGCGACGGCGGCAACGCGTGCGGTGACGCCGGGGGCCTCGCCGGCCGGCCTCATGCGCCGCGACGCAGCAGGCGGCCGGCCCGCTCGCCGGTCTCCTCGCCCCCGGCGACGGCGACGCGCCCGTTCACGACCACGTCCCGGATGCCGTCGGGATGGATCGCGGGCCGCTCGTAGGTGGCCGCGTCCCGCACGGTGGCCGGATCGAACACCACGACGTCCGCGAAGGCGCCCTCGCGGAGGATCCCCCGGGCGACCAGGCCCAGGCGCGCGGCGGGGACGGCCGACAGCTTCGCGACCGCCCCCTCGAGCGACAGCGCCCGCCGCTCGCGGACGTACCACCCGAGCACCCGGGCCGTGGACCCGTAGGTGCGGGGGTGCGGGACGCCTCCGTCGAGGACCGGGTGCCCCGGTCGGCGGCCGCTGGCGTCCGTGCACACTGCGATCCACGGCACGCCCATGATCGCCTCGACGTCGCCCTCGGCCATGCAATGGAGGACGATGTCGGTCGCGAGGCCGTCGTCCGCGAGGGCGTCGAGCGCGAGGTCAACGGGCTCCGGACCGAGCTCGGCCGAGAGCGACGCCAGCGACCGCCCGGCCCACTCCGGCCGCGACCCGCTGTGGGCGATGACGATCCCGTCCCAGCCCGGGTCCTGGGCGACGTTCTCCCAGCCCGAGATCCCGCTCGCCTGGAGGTCGCGAACGCGGGCCCGGGTCGCCGGGTCGTGCAAGGCGGCGGCGGCCTCGTCCGCGGGGAGCGCGAGGATGGCCGGCGGCAGGAGCGTCGCCAGTGTCGTGGACGCGGCGGTGTACGGGTACTGGTCCGCGGCCGCGTCCAGGCCGTCGGCACGGGCGCGCAGCAGCCGGTCCACGAGCGCGGGGCCCTGGCCCCACACCTCGCGAGCGCCGGCCTTGAGGTGTGAGACCTGGAGCCGGGCCGGCCGGCCGGCGGCCTCGGCGGCGGCGCGGGCGGTCGCGACGGCCTCGTCGACCGCCGCGTGGACGCGGCCTGCCTCGTTGCGCATGTGGGTGGCGTACAGCGCGTCGCGGCGCACCGCCGCGGCCACGAGCGCCACGACCTCGTCCGGCCGGGCGTGGAGCCCGGGGGCGTAGATCAGGCCGGTGGAGACGCCGAGCGCCCCGGTGTCGAGGGCCTCGTCCACGAGCGCGACCATCGCGCGCAGCTCATCGGCGTCCGGCGCGCGGCTCGAGGCGCCCAGCACCGCCGCCCGCACGGTCCCATGGCCCACCAGGAACGCGACGTTGATGCCCAGCGGCTCCGCCGCCACGGCGTCCATGAACCCCGGGAACGTCGTCCAGGCGGGATCGAGGTGGAGGGCACGCAGGTCCGGGTCGAGCAGCGACCGCGCCTCGGCGGTCAGGGGCGCGAACGTGTAGCCGCAGTTGCCCGACAGCTGCGTGGTGTAGCCCTGGCGCAGGTGGCTGACCAGGGCCGGATCGAGGAACAGCGTCCCGTCCGAGTGCCCGTGCGGGTCGACGAAGCCGGGGGCGACCACGTGCCCGGCGGCATCGATCACCCTCGCGGCATCGGCGTCGTCCACCCCCGACAGGTCGCCGACGGCCGTCACCCGGTCGCCGCGGACGCCCACGTCCGCGCGGCGGGCCGGCTCGCCGGTGCCGTCGACCAGGGTTCCACCACGGACCAGGAGGTCGAAGGTCATGGTGCCGGATCGTACCGGCAGGACCGCCCGGGCGGGCTACGCCTCCGCGATCGCCCCGAGCGAGATGCGGAACCCGGCCCGTCGCTGGAGCGGCGGCATCATCGTCATCTGGCCGACCGGGGACTCGGCCGGGAACCAGCGCGCCCACTCCTCGTTGAAGGCGTCGAAGTCGCTGGCGTCGCGCAGCGTCCAGTTGGCCCACACGATCTTGTCCAGCGAGGTTCCGGCCTCCTCGAGCCTCGCCTGCAGGTTGTGCAGGCACTGGCGGGTCTGCTCCTTCATCCCGGCCATGACGACCCGGCCGGTCTCGGGATCGACCGGGCCGCACGTCGACACGTAGACCATGCCCCCGGCGGTGACGGCCCGTCCCCGGCCCATGGCCGCGACGGCCGCATCGGGCGGGCGCGACGCCTCGCCGCCGCCATAGCGGCTCTTGAGCGAGTGCTGGGCCGGCTTCGAGGGATCCTCCGGCGGGATGCCGAACTCGCCCGGCGGCAGCGCGATGCCGCTGCGCGCGAACTGGGGCATGAACGTGGGCCGGATGCCGGTGGGCTTGAGCTCGCCCAGGATCTTCCCGTCCTCGTCCACGCCGGTCTGCTCGAACACGAAGATGTCCTGGGTCAGCATCTCGTCGTCCTCGATGCCGAAGACCTCGGTGATGTTCACGACCTTGCGCGACCCGTCCTTGAGGCGCGCGGTGTGAACGATGAGGTCCACGGCCGAGGCGATCTGCTCGCGGATCGCGCGCAGCGGCAGCTGGTAGCCGGTCATCAGGACCATCGTCTCGAGCCGGCGGAGCATGTCCTTGGGGCTGTTGGCGTGGCCCGTCGAGAGCG
>CAYJOH010000291.1:0-3957 GCA_964371685.1 uncultured Anaerolineaceae bacterium | reverse complement strand
TGTGCATCGCGGTCGCCTACTACTACATGAACCGGGCCGACCCGGACTGCGGCACGAGCTTCACCTGGGTGACGAAGGCGATGGGCCCGCACCTCGGCTGGCTGACCGGCTGGGCGATCATCGTCGCCGACGTCATCGTCATCGCCAGCCTGGCCGAGGTCGCCGCGCAGTACACGTTCAGCCTGTTTGGCATCGACGTGTTCGAGAACCCGATCATGGCGGTCGAGATCGGGGCCCAGAGCGTGGACTTCGCCGTGCTCGGCCTGGGCGTCCTGTTCGTCGCCCTGATGACCTGGATCTGCTACGTCGGCATCGAGCTGTCGGCGCGGACGCAGTTCGTCCTGCTCGCGATCGAGCTGATCATGCTGGCGCTGTTCGCCGTCGTCGCGCTCGTCCAGGTGTACGGGGGCGGGATCGAGACGGCGGTGCTGCCGACGCTCGACTGGCTCAACCCGTTCGCGATCGTCGGGGAGGACGGTGCCTGGGACACGGGCGCCCTGGCGGCCGGCCTGATCATCGCGCTGTTCATCTACTGGGGCTGGGACACCACGGCCGCGGTCAACGAGGAGAGCGCCAACCCGACGGAGCAGCCCGGCCGGGCGACCGTCATCTCCACGCTGATCCTCGTGGGCACCTACGTGCTGGTGACGATCGCCGCCCAGGCGCTCCACGGCGCGGAGTTCCTCGCCGAGCAGGGCGAGGGCGACGTGCTCGCGGCGCTGGCCAACGAGGTGCTCGGCTCGCCGCTCGACAAGCTGCTGATCATCGCCGTGCTCACGTCGGCGGCCGCGTCCACCCAGACCACCATCCTGCCGACGGCGCGCACGGCGCTGTCCATGGGTGCGAAGGGTGCCCTGCCCAAGTTCTGGGCGGACGTCCACCCCAGGTTCCAGACGCCGACCAACGCCACCATCTGGATGGGCATCCTGTCCATCATCTGGTACGTGGGCCTGAAGCTGATCTCCGAGAACGTGTACTACGACGCGCTCGTCGCGCTCGGCCTGATGGTCGCCTTCTACTACGGCCTCACCGGCTATGCGTCGATCATCTACTACCGCAAGGTGCTGTTCCGGAGCGTCAAGAACCTGGTCGGCATGGGCATCCTGCCGCTGCTCGGCGGACTGATGCTGACCTGGGCGTTCGTCCAGTCGGTTATCGACCTCACCGACCCGCTGTCCTCGTACACCTGCGAGGACCCCGAGGACGTGGCGACCTGCGCGCAGCTGGTCGGGATGAGCGTCCCGCTCGCGCTGTCGATCGGGTTCGGGATCCTGGGTCTCGTCCTGATGGTCGCCTGGATGGTGCGCTCGCCGGCGTTCTTCAAGCGCCCGCTCGAGACCTGGGAGGAGGGACAGGGCCCCGCCCAGTGAGGCCGGGAGTCGTCTGAGAAGATGGAAGGGTCCTGGCGCGGGGCCCCCTCCATCGGGCCGTTCGTCCATCGTTCGCCGGGCGACGTCGAGTCGACCGGTGTCTCGCCAGAGAGGTAACCAGCATGCGGATCCTCGTCATCGGCGCCGGCGGCGTCGGCACGGCGGTCGTGGCCATCGCGGCCCGCCGCGACTTCTTCGAGCACATGGTCGTGGCCGACTACGACCCGGCCCGCGTCGAGCACGCGATGGCCCAGGTGGCCGGCGACGCGCGCTTCACCGGCGCGCACGTGGACGCGTCGGACGTGGACGCCGTCGTGGCCCTGATCCGTGAGCACCGGATCACCCACGTCCTGAACTCCGTGGACCCGCGCTTCGTGATGCCCATCTTCGACGCCAGCTTCGCCGCCGGCGTGGACTACATGGACATGGCGATGTCGCTGTCCCACCCGCATCCCGAGCGGCCACACGAGCTGCCCGGCGTGAAGCTCGGCGACGAGCAGTTCGCGAAGGCGGGCGCGTGGGAGTCGGCCGGGCGGCTGGCGTTCGTGGGCATGGGCGTGGAGCCCGGCCTCGCGGACGTGTTCGCGCGCTACGCGCAGGACCACCTGTTCAGCGAGATCGACGAGGTCGGCGTCCGCGACGGCGCCAACCTGACGGTCGACGGGTACGAGTTCGCGCCCTCGTTCTCGATCTGGACGACGATCGAGGAGTGCCTCAACCCGCCCGTGATCTGGGAGAAGGATCGCGAGTGGTACACGACGCCGCCGTTCTCGGGGGCCGAGACGTTCGAGTTCCCGGAGGGCATCGGCCCGGTGGAGTGCGTGAACGTCGAGCACGAGGAGGTGCTGCTCGTCCCGCGCTGGATCAAGGCCAAGCGGGTCACCTTCAAGTACGGCCTGGGCGACGAGTTCATCGAGGTGCTCAGCGTCCTGCACAAGCTGGGCCTGGACCGCACCGAGCCGGTGAAGGTCAAGGGCGGCGAGGTGTCCCCGCGCGACGTCGTCGCGGCGTGCCTGCCGGACCCGGCCGGCCTCGGCGACCGGATGCACGGCAAGACGTGCGCCGGGACCTGGGTGACGGGACGCGGCAAGGACGGGCAGCCCCGCGCGGTCTACCTCTACCACGTGGTGGACAACGAGTGGTGCATGCGCGAGTACGGGTCGCAGGCCGTGGTGCTCCAGACCGCGGTCAACCCCGTGGTCGCGCTCGAGCTGCTCCACCGCGGCACGTGGTCGGGCAAGGGCGTGCTGGGCCCGGAGGCGTTCGACGCGGTGCCGTTCCTCGAGCTGCTCAACGAGTACGGGATGCCGTGGGGGATGCGCGAGGAGCGGGTCCCGGCAACCGTGGGCTGAGCCCTCGGGCTGACGGCGTCGCGCGGCCGCGGCTCCTGGTCGCGGGCCTCGCGGGCACGCGCGCGCCTCCTCGCGGGCACTCGCGCGCCCCTGCGCGCTGGTGTGCATCCGGGCGGACATCGGTGCCTGGGTATGACCCTGCGCGCCGGCGCCATGCCTGCGCGGTGCACCTGGGCGGCCATCGCCCTCCGCGGTGGGCATCGGGGCGTGCGTCCCGTCGCCGGCATGCGCGAGCGGCACGTCGTGATGCACAGCCTCGACCGTGGTGGCGCAGGCATCGCGGCTCGTGTGCGCCCCGGTGCACAGAACCCGCATGCCAGGAGCCGTGGAAGGCGCTCGACGGTCCGGGTGTGCGCCCGGATGCACGTGCCCCGCGACCCGGACACCCGGAGGCGGGCGGGGGCGCCTTGCCTCAGATCCCGTCGATCCGGCGGGGGGACACGCGGGGTCCGTAGCGTGGAGCGCGGATCCCGCTGAGCTCCAGGAGCCTGGCCACCCGCCCGCGCTGGCCGCGGTACGGCTCCAGCAGCTCCAGCATCCGCTCGTCGGTGCCACGCGGCTCGCCGGCCAGCGCCCAGGCGACCAGGTTCGGGAGGTGGAAGTCGCCGACGCTCAGCGCGTCGGGGTCACCGAACGCGCGGATCCCCACCTCCGCCGCGGTCCACGGTCCGATGCCCGGAATGGCGCGCAGCGCGGCGGACGCGGGTGCCGGGTCGCCGACGGGACCGGCGGCCACCGCCGCGAGCCGCTCCAGGCGTGCCGCCTCGCGCGCCACGGCCCGAACCAGCTCCGCGCGCCGCCGTTCCAGTCCCAATGGGTGGAACGCGTGGTACGGCAGCGATGCGAGCACCTCCGGCGCAGGCGGCAACCGCAGGCCGCCGGGCCCTGGCGCGGGCTCGCCGTGGACGCGGATCAGGGCCCGGTAGGTCCGCCGCGCCTCGTCGCCGGTGACCTTCTGCTCGAGGATTGCGGGCACGAGCGCCTCGAGCACGGCGCCCGTCCGCCCGATCCGCAGCCCGGGCAGCCGACGCACCGCGTCCGCGACGGCCCCGTCGCGGGGGACGAGGCGCGACGGGTCGTCGTCCAGGCCGAGCAAACCCTCGACGCCCGCGACGGCCGCCGCGGCTCCCGGTCCCCAGCCACGGGCCCGGCCGCCGCCGGCAGTGCGCTCGAGGAGCAGTGTCGCCGGGCCGTCGGCCGTGCGCGTGGCCCGCCAGGCGCGCCCGGGGCCCTCG
>CAYJOH010000290.1:0-4000 GCA_964371685.1 uncultured Anaerolineaceae bacterium | reverse complement strand
GTCGTCGCGCGGCGGCCGCCGGTCGTCGTCGCGCGGCGGCCGCCGGTCAGCCACGGCTGGGCACCAGCGCGCGCCAGCGCTGCCCGTCGCGGGTGTCTTCGACCGCGATCCCGCGCGCGAGCAGCTCGTCGCGCAGCCGGTCTGACTCGGCCCAGTCGCGCGCGGCGCGCGCGGCGGCGCGGCGGTCCAGCAGGGCCTGCAGCTCCGGGTCCAGCGCCTCGGCCTGGGGCGCCGCGATCCCGAGCACGGTGTCCAGCTCCCGGATGAGGGCCGTCGCCCGGGTGGCGTCCGCGGTGGACAGCGCGCGCGCGTCGATTCGCCGGTTGAGCTCGCGGACGCCGTCGAACAGCCCGGCCAGCGCCTCGCTGACGTTCAGGTCGTCGTCGAGGCCGGCCTCGAAGGCGGCGCGGATGCCGCCCAGGGCCGCCGGCAGCGTCGGATCGTCGGGCCGGTCCTCGCGATAGGCGGCGAGGGCGGCCAGCAGCGCATCCAGCCGCTCCACGGCCGCCGCGGCCGCCGGCAGCGAGTCCTCCGTGTAGTTGAGCGGCGCCCGGTAGTGGACCGAGATCAGCGCGTAGCGCAGCGCCCTGGGCGACACGCCGGCCGCCACCAGGTCGGCGACCCGCGCGATGTTGCCGGTGGACTTCGCCATCTTCGTGCCGCCCATCCGGAGGTGGGCGCAGTGGAGCCAGGTGCGCACGAACGGCTGTCCCGTGGCCGCCTCGGACTGGGCGAGCTCGTCCTCGTGGTGCGGAAAGACGAGGTCCACGCCGCCGGTGTGGATGTCGAACGAGGGCCCGAGATGGGCCATGCTCATCGCCGAGCACTCGATGTGCCAGCCTGGCCGCCCGGATCCGATCGGCGTGTCCCACGACGGCTCGCCGGGCTTGGGCCCCTTCCACAACGCGAAGTCACGGACGTCGTCCTTCGCGTACTCGTCGGCCTCGACCCGCTCCCCCACCCGCAGCGCGTCGGGGTCCAGCCGCGCCAGCTGTCCGTACGCCGGCCAGGAGGCAATCCGGAAGAACACGGACCCATCGTCGGTGCGGTACGCGTGGCCCCGCTCGAGCAGCGTGGCCACGAGATCCGTGATCTGGGGGATGTGCTCGGTCGCCCGGGGCAGGACGTCCGGCCGCGTCATGCCCAGCGCGTCGGCGTCGTCGAGGAACCGGGCGGTGTAGCGCTCGGCGAGCTCGCCGATCGTGACGCCCTCCGCCGCGGCGCCGCGGATGATCTTGTCGTCGATGTCGGTGAGGTTCATGACCCAGGTCACCCGCAACCCGCGATAGCGCAGGTAGCGGACGAGCAGGTCCGCGAACAGGAACGACCGGAAGTTGCCGATGTGCGCCGGCCCGTACACCGTGGGGCCGCAGCTGTACACGCGGACGTGGCCGGGCTCCAGGGGCTCCAGCGGCCGCACCTCGCCCGATAGCGTGTCCTGCAGGCGGACGGTCACTGCGCCCGCCCGACGGTCGCGACAGCCCGCGCCGAGATCGACCGGCCGGCGCCCTCGTCGCCCGACAGGTTGCCCGACGACGCCTTGACGCTCACGGCGCCGGGGTCGAGGCCGAGGAGGCCCGCCACGGCACCGCGCATGGCATCCAGCCGCGCGCCGAGCCGCGGCCGGGCGCCGATCACCGTCACGTCCACCGAGGCGGGTGCCAGCCCGGCCTCCGCCAGCCGCGCGCCCACCTCGCGCAGCAGGGTCGCGCTGTCGATGCCCCGCGGCGTCCGGGCGTCGGCGGGGAACAGGCGGCCGAGGTCGCCGAGACCTGCCGCGCCCAGCAGGGCGTCGGCGACCGCGTGCAGGACCACGTCGCCGTCGGAGTGCCCGGCCAGCCGCGGCGCACCGGCGATCTCGATCCCGCCCAGCCGGAGCGGCTCCCCGGGCCCGAATGGATGGCTGTCATGCCCGAAGCCGACACGCGGGGCCGCGGGGGCCAGCGCCTGTTCGACACGGCGGAGATCGTCGGGCAGCGTCACCTTGAGGTTCGCGGCTTCACCGGGGATCGCATGAACGGGGATTCTACAGGCCTCGAGCAGGGCGGCCTCGTCGGTGAACTCCCGCGGACCGTCGGGCGGATACACCAGCCAGGCGTCCAGCAGCAGCCCGCGCCGGACGCCCTGGGGCGTCTGGGCCGCCGCCAGCGTCGAGCGGTCCACGGTGTCGAGGACGCGCCCGTCGGCGACCCGCTTGAGCGTCTCGGCGACCGGCAGCACCGGGACCGCCGCGCCATGCGCCGCCACGGCCGCGGCGACGGCGGACACGAGCCGCTCGGACACCAGCGGGCGTGCGCCGTCGTGGACGAGCACCGGACGGTCGGGCCGGCCCGGGTCCAGCGCCTCGAGGTGCCGCACGCCGGCAGCCACCGACGCCTGGCGCGTGGCGCCCCCGGCGACGACCGCGTCGACGCGCGCGGGCAGCCAGCCCGCCGCCGTCACCTCGGCCACCCGGTCGGGGGCCGTGACCAGCACCAGGAGCCCGACCACGGGCGATGCTGCGACGGCCTCGAGCGTCCAGGCCAGCAGGGGACGCCCGGCGACCGGCGCCATGAGCTTGTCGAGCCCGCCCATCCGGCGGGACGCCCCGGCCGCGACGACGACGACGTCCGCCCCGGTGAGCTCGCGTGCCGCCGGCGTCACGCTACTCGAGGCGAGGCTGGGCGAAGATCATCCGCCCCGCGACCGTCTGCAGGACCCGCGTGACGCTCACGTCCAGCTCGCGGTCGATGAGGCGCGCCCCGCCCTCCACGACGACCATCGTGCCGTCGTCGAGGAACCCGACGCCCTGGCCGGCCTCCTTGCCTTCCTGGATCACCTTCACCCGCAGGTCCTCGCCGGGCAGCACGGCCGGCTTCACGGCGTTGGCGAGCGAGTTGATGTTCATGACCCGGACGCCCTGCAGCTCGGCGACGCGGTTGAGGTTGAAGTCGTTGGTGAGCACGACCCGGCTGCGCCGCTTCGCCATCTCGACGAGCTTGGCGTCCACCTCGGCGATCGCCGGGGCCTCGTCGTCCACGATCTCGATCGGCGTCCGGGGGTCGCGCTGCATCCGGGCCAGGATCTCGAGGCCCCGCCGGCCGCGGTTGCGGCGGAGCGT
Organism: uncultured Anaerolineaceae bacterium; assembly: GCA_964371685.1. Lineage (GTDB taxonomy): Bacteria > Chloroflexota > Limnocylindria > Limnocylindrales > CSP1-4 > CAIXZV01. The sequence goes on along the minus strand of CAYJOH010000290.1, from coordinate 900 downwards.
GTCGGACGAGTCCGCGATGTGCTGCAGCTCCTCGAGCACGAACCGCGGGATGACCAGGGTCCCGTACACGAACCCGGACTCCACGATCTCGGCGACCCGGCCGTCGATGAGGACGCTGGTGTCGACGACGATCCGCGGCTCCCCGGCGCGACGGTCCGCCTCGGCGCTGGGCCGGCGCACGAGCCCGGCGCCCTCCGCGGCCGCGATGAGGTCCAGGCGCTTGGCGACGGTGAGGCCCATCATGCCCAGGCCGAGGAACAGCGAGACGCCGAGGGGCAGCCAGGTCCCGAGCGGGCCCTCGACGTTGGACAGCGGCAGCCCCAGCAGCAGGCCCAGCAGCAGCCCGACGAGCAGGCCCAGGACCGCCGCCACGAACTCCGCGGTGGACAGCTCCTGGACCCGGCTGATGACCCAGGCCGTCGGGACCACCGTGAGGTACGGGAGCACGGCGAAGCCGACGATCAGCCAGGCGATCGTCCAGGCCGCCAGGATGGCCCCGGCGTACTCCACGCCGGTGAACAGCCCGGTGCCGATGGCCGCGAGACCGAGCCCGACGAAGGCGCCGAGCGCCGCTCCCAGGACCCGGATGGTCCGAATCACGCGTCTCCTCGATGATCAACGCCCGCACGCCGACCCCCCGTCAGCGGCAGGCGGGCCGAGCCTAGCACGGGGCGACGGGCCGTCGCAGGGACCCGATGGGGCCAGACGTCACGACGGCGGGCGGCGGCCGGTGTCGCCCAGGGCGGCCCGGATCGCGTCGGCGAGCGAGGCGGCGACGACGGTCTCGACGCCCGGCACGGGTACCGTCTCGCGGCCGTGGGGCCGGGGGATGATCGCACGAGTGAAGCCCAGCCGGGCGGCCTCCCGGTGACGCCTACGGCGCTGGCTGCCGTCGAGCAG
>CAYJOH010000289.1:0-4001 GCA_964371685.1 uncultured Anaerolineaceae bacterium | reverse complement strand
GCTGCGGATCGAGCCGCGGGAGACCCTCGCGGAGGTGCTGCGCGAGCGCCTGGCCCTGACCGGGACCAAGGTGTCCTGCGACGCCCAGGTGTGCGGCGCCTGCACCGTCCTGGTGGACGGGCTCGCGGTCAGCGCCTGCACCTTCCTCGCCGCCGACGCGGATGGCCGCGCCGTGCGCACGGTCGAGGGCCTCCGCGAGGACGGCCGGCTGAGCCCGCTCCAGCAGGCGTTCATCGATCACGCGGCGTTCCAGTGCGGGTTCTGCACGTCCGGCATGCTGATGGCCGCCACGGCGCTCCTCGAGGAGGACCCCCGGCCGACCCGGCAGGCGGTGATCGAGGGCCTCGAGGGCAACCTGTGCCGGTGCACCGGCTACGCGCAGATCATCGACGCCGTGCTGGCCGCGGCGTCCGCGACCGCCGGGGAGCCGACCCGGTGAGGCGCGTCGCGACACGCCCCACGCCGCCGTCGCCGATCGGCGAGTCGGTCCCCCGCCGGGACGGGATCGCCAAGGTCACCGGCGCGGGCCGCTACACGGTCGACCTCGGGATGCCCGGCCTCGCACACGCCAGGCTCCTGCGCAGCCCGTATCCGCACGCGCGCCTCCGTTCGATCGACGCCGCGGCTGCCCGCCGCCACCCGGGCGTGATCGCCGTGGTGACCGCGGACGACCTGCCCGACGTCAACCTGGTCTACGGCCACTCCATCGCCGACCATCCGCTGATCGCGCGGGACAAGGTCAGGGTCGCCGGCGAGCCGGTCGTGGGCATCGTCGCCGAGGACGCCGTGACGGCGGACGAGGCGCTCCGGCTGGTCGACGTGGACTACGAGCCGCTGCCCTGGTCCACCACGGCCCGGGACTCGCTCGCCGACGACGCCCCGATCCTCCACGAGCAGCCGGGCGAGCAGCGCAGCCACCGCGGGTTCGAGGAGGACATCGAGCGGACCCATCCCAACGTCTGCTCGCACTCGCGCCAGGCCTGGGGCGACATCGAGCAGGCGTTCGCGCACGCGGACCTCGTGGTGGAGGGCGAGTACCGCTACCCCCGCTCGTACGCCTACGCGATGGAGCCCTACAACGCGATCGCCCGGTGGGCCGAGGACGGCCTGACGGTGTGGACCTCCGGCCAGCACCCGTACATGGTCCGCGAGGACCTCGCCCACTGCTTCGGCCTCCCGCTGGCGTCCGTCCGCGTGATCGTGCCCTACGTCGGCGGCGGCTATGGCAGCAAGTCGTATACCAAGATCGAGCCGCTGACCGCGGCACTGGCCCTGCGCGCCGGACGGCCGGTGCGCCTCGCGCTGTCCATCGAGGAGTCGATCCTGACCACCCGCGGCGATGCCGCGACCGTCCGGATCCGGAGCGCCTTCGACCGTGACGGGCACATCCTGGGCCGCCAGGCGACGATCCTGCTCGACACCGGCGCCTACGCGGAGAACTCGCCGCTCGTGGGCCGCAAGGCTGCCAACCGGCTGGGCGGGCCGTACCGCATCCCGGCCCTCGACGTGACCTGCTCCACGGTCTACACGAACACCGCGCCGGCCAGCTCCTTCCGGGGGTTCGGGGCGCCCCAGGTGACGCTCGCCGGTGAGTCACAGCTGGACGAGGCGGCCGATCAGCTGGGCATCGACCCGCTGGAGATCCGGCGCCGCAACGTCCTGGCACCTGGCGAGCGCCCGTGGCCTCGCGCCCGGGGGATCGACGCCGACCTGCGCGCGGACCTCGACCTCGCGGCCGAGGAGCTCGGCTGGGACACGCCCCTGCCCGCGGGTCGCGGCCGTGCCATCTGCCTGTCCGCGTCGGACGCGGGCTCGGAGCCGATGACGACGTCGCTCGTGCGCGTCCATGCCGACGGGTCGGTCACGGTCACCTGCGGCAGCACCGAGATCGGCCAGGGATCGTCCACCGTCCTGGCCCAGATCGCGGCCGGCGAGATGGGCGTCGACCTCGGCCGCGTCCACCTGCTCCAGAGCGATACCGCGGCGGTGAGCTACGACCGCTCGACGGGCGCCAGCCGGACGACGACGCTGATGGGGCTCGCGATCCAGGGCGCGGCCCGGGACGCGCGGACGCAGCTCCTCGCCTGGGCACAGGAGTCGCTCGCGCCCGACGGCCCGACCCCCGTGGAGGAGCGTGGCGGCGTCCGCATCGGCACCGCCTTCCACGACTGGGGCGCGATCGTCCGGGCGTGGTTCGGCGGGCACGCCGGCGAGTGCGTCGGGCGCGGCTACATCCGCCGGCACGGGGCGACCCGGGAGATGCCGCCGTTCTGGGAGATCGGCTGCGTCGGGGTAGAGGTGTCGGTCGACGAGTCGACCGGCGAGATCCGCGTGGAGAAGCTGGTCACGGTGGGCGACGTCGGCTGCGCGATCAACCCCCAGCTCGTGGAGGGGCAGGACATCGGCGCCGCGATGATGGGGCTCGGGATGGCGACCCGCGAGGAGCTGATCTACGAGGACGGCAACCTGGTCAACGGCAACCTGTTCGACTACCGCGTCCCGCGCACGACGGACCTGCCGGAGCTCCGGACGGTGGTCGCCGAGCGTGGCGACGGTGTCGGTGCGTATGGCGCCAAGGGTGGTGGCGAGGGGTCGCTCAACCCCGTGGCGGCGGCCATCGCGAACGCCGTGTGGCGGGCCGCCGGCGTCCGGCTGCGCGAGGCACCGTTCACGCCCGAGCGCGTCTGGAGGGCGATCCAGGAGCGTGACGCGGCCAACTCCGGGGGAGCCCCAGGCGTTCGCGAGGAGCCCGCATGATCGTCCGTGACCTGATGACCGCCGACGTCGTCGTCGTCCACCCGGCGACGCCGCTCAAGGAGGTTGCCCGCTCGCTGGTCGAGCACCGGATCAGCGGCGTCCCTGTCGTCGACGACGAGGGCCGCCTCCTGGGCGTGCTGTCCGAGGCCGACTTCCTGGTCAAGGAGGCGTCCGCGGGCGAGCACCACCGCCGCCGCTCCCCCCTCGGGTGGCTGCTGGGCGACCGGGAGGCCGAGGCGGAGCGCCACCGGATCACGGCCATCACGGCCGGCGAGGCGATGACGAGCCCCGCGGAGTCGATCGCCCCGGACCGGGCGCTGAGCGAGGCCGCCAGGACGATGACGGACCGCAGGATCAACCGCCTGCCGGTCGTCGAGGACGGGCGCCTGGTCGGCATCATCACCCGGGCGGACATCGTCCGCGCCTACGCCCGGACCGATGACGACCTGTTCGTGGCGGCCCAGGATGCCGTCCGCGGTGTCGACGGCCTGCGGGTGGTGTCGGTGGCGGACGGGATCGTCAAGATCGCCGGGACCGTGAGCCACGAGGTTGTCGCGGCGGCCGTCCGCGACGTGGTCACCGGGATCGACGGCGTGGTGGGCATCGACGACGGAGAGGTGGCCTGGCTGGCTGAGGCGGAGGCGGCGCCGGTGCGCGGCTGGAGCGGCGACGAACCGGGCATGGGGGCGGGCTCGCGCAGCTCCTGATCCCGGGCACTCGGACCGCGGCGCGACCTCAGGCGAAGCGGTAGGTCGACTCGCGGCCCAGGCACGGGTTGCCCCGGCCGTAGCGGATGTCGCCCGCGGTCACGTCGGCGAGGCACCAGAACACCGTGACCGAGCTCTCGGCGCCATCGTCGTGGCGGCAGACGGACGGCGACGTGGCGTGGTCCGAGAGCGCCGCCAGGAGCGCGTCCTGGGTGACGGACGCAGGGGCCGGGCCCTCCCCCGCCGGCCCGTCCAGCAGCTCCAGCGCCCGACCCAGCCGCACCGCGGACCGCCGCGCGTAGGCCGGATCGCCCTCGTAGCGGCGCATCCGGTCGCAGGCGTAGTGGTTGGTGTGGGCGAGGGTGCCGCCCGAGGTGAGGCGCGTCAGCTCGGCGTCCGTCGCGGACCCCTCGACGTTCACGACGCCGCCGTCGCGGTGCGCGAACACCGTGTTGTACGAGGACGCGCGGTCCGGCCGCAGGGCCATCGCGACCGCCTCGTCCAGCGTCCGGGCGGTGAGCTGCTCGCGGACCATCA
>CAYJOH010000288.1:0-4002 GCA_964371685.1 uncultured Anaerolineaceae bacterium | reverse complement strand
CGCATCTCGTCGTTGACCTGCATCTCGCGGTTGATCTTGTCGCATGCGTGGAGGACCGTGGAGTGGTCCCGGCCGCCCAGCTCGGCACCGATCCGGAGCAGCGAGACGTCCGTCTCCTCGCGCATCAGGTACATCGCGATCTGGCGGGGCACGACGATGCTCTTCTCGCGCTTCTGGCCCTGGAGGGCGTCCATTCCGACGCCGTAGTAGTCCGAGACCGCCTTCGCGATCCGCTCCGGCGTGACCTGACGCTTCTTGGGGTTGTAGAGGACGTTGCTGAGCACGGCCTGGGCCAGCTCGATGGAGATCGGCATGGCACCCATCGAGGCGTAGGCGACGACCCGGTTGAGGGCCCCCTCGAGCTCGCGGATGTTGGACACCACCTTGCGGGCGATGAACTCGATCACGTCGGACGTGATGGGCGTCCCCTGCTCCTCCGCCTTGGCCCGCAGGATCGCGATCCGGGTCTCGAGGTCCGGCGCCGTGAGGTCCGCGATCAGGCCCCATTCGAACCGGCTGCGGAGCCGCTCCTCGAGCGTGAGGATCGCCTTGGGCGGCCGGTCGGACGAGAGCACGATCTGCTTGCCGTCCTCGTGGATCGCGTTGAACGTGTGGAAGAACTCTTCCTGCGTCCGCTCCTTGTCCGCGATGAACTGGATGTCGTCGATGAGGAGGAGGTCGATCCGCCGATAGCGCGCCCTGAACTCGTCGATCTTGCCCTGCTGGATCGACGTGATGAACTCGTTGGTGAACTTCTCGCTGGTGGCGTAGACCACGCGCTTGCGCGGGAACTTCGCGACGACCGCGTTGCCGATCGCGTGCATCAGGTGGGTCTTGCCGAGGCCGACCCCGCCGTACAGGAACAGCGGGTTGTAGGCGTGCCCGGGGCGCTCGGCCACCGACAGCGAGGCGGCGTGGGCCAGCCGATTGGCCGACCCGACGATGAAGTTCGAGAACGTGTAGCGCGGGTTGAGGTTCGTGGCGCCGGCGGCCGCGCCCTCGGGGGCGCCGACACGGGTGGGCTCCACGCGCACCGGTTGAGCGACGACCTCGGCGGCCGCCTGGCCCTTGGCGTCCCCGTTGGCGACCACGAACTCGACCTGGACGCTGTAGCCCACGACGCGCGCCAGCGTCTGCGAGATCAGCGAGCGGTAGCGGGTCTCCAGCCAGTCCTTCGCGAAGCCGTTGGGGACCGCGATCCGGAACCGCTGGTCGTCCACGTCCACGAGATGGGTGTCGCGCAGCCAGGTCTCGAAGTTGGCCGGCGACAGGGAGACCTGGAGCTCTCCGAGCGCAGCGCGCCAGACCTGCTTCGCGTCCATCCTGCGATCTTGATCCCGGCTTGATAGGTGGCTTCGATGGGTAAGGCCGACCGCGGAGCCCGGTCGAGGAAGAAGCGCCGCGAGTATCGCAAGAACGATCCTGCCGGAGCCGCTGGACGGGCGGACGGGCTTCCTCTCGGAGGGCCTCCGCGGCGTCCCGGCGCCTGGGGCTCGGTGACAATACACCGGGTCTCGGGGCTGCCGCAAGGCGATTCCCGCATACCCCCTGGGAGTATCACGCGGGAGCACCTCGGGCCGCCATCCGACGGCCGCGACACCCGGTGCCCGGATGCACCGGCCGGGACCGACGCTCCGTTTGACACCCCTTCCCGGCCCGCCATATCATCCGCGGGACGAACACGCGCCGTCGCGCTCATGTGCGCTCGGCGCGTTTGCGTGCCTCTAGGGGTCGGAGCTTCCGGGTCCCAAGGCCATGGAGAGGATCACGGACAGTCCCGATGGGCAAGCCGACGTTTCAGCCCAAGAAGCGGCACCGCGCCAAGGAACACGGGTTCCGGGCCCGCATGAAGACGGCGGGCGGCAGGCGCGTGCTCGCGACTCGGCGCGCGAAGGGCCGGAAGCAGCTCTCGGCCTGACCGGCGAGCGCAGTCACAACCCGCTGCGGCTCGTCATGCTCTCCCGCCCGGCGGATTTCGCCCGGCTCGCGGAGGGAGGCGTCGGCAAGACGCACCCCCTGCTCGTCGGACGGTTCGTCCGGACGGACCTTGACCAGACACGGTTCGGCCTGGCGACGGGCAGGCGGCTCGGGGGGGCCGTGGTCCGGAACCGGGTCAGGCGCCGGATCCGCGAGGCGCTCAGGGTGATGGCGCCCTCGTTCCAGCCCGGCTGGGACGTCCTCATCATCGCCCGGCCCGCGATCGTCGAGGCCGACCACGACGCAATGGTCGGGGCACTGCACCGGGTCCTCCGCTCGGGAGGCGTGCTCGGAGGTCGATCGGAACCGTGAGACGTGTCGGGGTCGCGATCGGGGTGGGGCTGATCCGCCTCTACCGGGTCGTGTTCGCCTGGCTGCCGTCCGGCTGCCGGTTCGAGCCCTCGTGCTCGCGCTACACCGAGCAGGCGATCCGCAAGTACGGCCTGCTGCGTGGGGGCTGGATGGGCGCCAGGCGCATCGCCCGCTGCCATCCATGGAACCCGGGCGGCTACGACCCGGTCCGCTGAGGAACGAGAGCACCGCGTGATCCGCCTCCAGAGTCTCCTCGTCCGGCTGGCGCCGCTCGCCCTGATCGTGGGGATCGCGCTGGTCGTGGCCGCGTGCGTGCCGGGATCCGGCGGGGGCGGCAGCGGCTCGCCCGGCGTGACCCCCACCCTGAGCCAGGCGCCGCTGGCGCCGGCCAACCCGAGCGCCAACCCCCTGGACCTCCTCGCCTGGCTGTTCACGCCGATCTTCCAGGCGCTGTTCATCACGCTCGTAGTGATGGACCGCCTCACGGGCAACATCGTCATCGCGATCCTGATCCTGACGGTCCTGCTCCGGCTGCTGGTCATCCCGCTCTACCGTCGGCAGCTGGTGTCGTCGCGCCAGATGCAGCTCCTCCAGCCCGAGATCAAGGAGCTCCAGCGCAAGCACAAGGGCGACCGCGCGAAGCAGCAGGCCGCCGTCGCGGAGTTCTACAAGCAGCGCGGCGTGAACCCGGCGTCCGGCTGCCTGCCGATCGTGCTCCAGTTCGGCCTGCTGATCCCGATGTACTCGGTGTTCAGCCAGGGCCTCACCAACCACGACGTGAACGGGATGCTCAACGTGTTCGGCGTCCAGCTCATGACCCTGCCCTGCGACGCGGCGCCGGCGTTCAACGCATCGGGACAGGTGACCAACCCGTGCCTCAACCCGGTGGCGTTCGGCATCGACTGGAGCCTGCCGGAGCCCGTCACCACGGGACTCGTGATCGCCGGGTTCGGGATCAGCATCCTCGCGATCCTGTCGTCGGTGGTCCAGCTGGTGGCCTCGCGCATGACCCTGCCGGCAGCAGACCCCAGGTCCAGCGACGACCCCAACATCAAGGTCCAGCGACAGATGGCGTACTTCCTGCCGCTGATCTCGATCTTCTACGGCGGCTTCCTGCCCGCCGGCCTGTTCCTGTACTGGATCGCCGCCACGATCATCCAGGTGATCCAGCAGTACCTCATCCTGGGCTGGGGCGGGATGTTCCCGCTGCTCGGCTGGTACCCGGAGTTCGCCCGCGACCACTCGCCGCGATTCCCGGTCAAGATCCCTGAGCCCCTGCCCCCCAAGCCCGGCCAACCCAGCGACGCGACGGAGCGCGCAAAATCCGTCGACCGCAGCCTCTCGGCCCAGTCGACGATCCGGCCCAACAAGACCCGAACGGGCCGACGAGGGAGACGACGCTGACCATGAGCGAGTACCAGGAGTTCACCGGCAAGTCCGTCGAAGAGGCCATCAAGTCCGCCTGCGAGGCGTTCGGCGTGGGGCTCGGGGACCTCGACTTCGAGATCCTCACCCCCGGCAGCCGGGGCGTGCTCGGGATGGGCGCGGAGCCGGCCCGGATCGTCGCGGCCCCACGCAGCGCCCTCGGCGGCGCCGCGCCCAAGCGAGAGGCGGCCGAGGCGACACCGCTGCCGACGCCCCCCCGGGAGGAGCGGCAGGGCGGCTTCGACCGCGACCGCGGCCCGCGCCGGGAGTTCGACCGCGACCGCGGCC
>CAYJOH010000287.1:0-4005 GCA_964371685.1 uncultured Anaerolineaceae bacterium | reverse complement strand
CCCCGACGCCGACACCGGTGCCCGTGCCCGCCTGGGCGAAGGACGGCCGCCTCAACCTGCTGCTGGTGGGCAGCGACGCCGGGACCGGGCGCTGGATGCTGCGCACGGACACGATGGTCGTCCTGAGCGTGGACGTCGAGAGCGGGCGGGCGGCGATGTTCGGCATCCCGCGCAACATCGTCAACGTCCCGCTGCCGCCCGAGAGTGCGGACGCGTTCGAGAACGGGCGCTTCCCGGGCATGCTCAACGCGCTGTACGTCTATGCGTGGGGTCATCCGTCGGCGTTCCCGGGCGGGCAGGCCCGCGGGTTCCGGGCCCTGACCGGCGCGGTGCAGGAGCTGATCGGCGTCAGGCTCGACGCGTTCGTGGCCGTGGACCTGCGCGGCTTCGTGAAGCTCGTCAATGCCTTCGACGGCCTGTGGATCCGGGTGACCGAGCGGATCGTGGATGACCGGTACCCCAGGGTGGACGGCTCCGGCACGACCCGGATCGTGATCGAGGCCGGCTGCCAGAAGCTGAGCGGCTCGATGGCGCTCGCCTACGCCCGGTCGCGCCACCAGGACTCGGACTACGGCCGGATGCGGCGCCAGCAAGCCGTCCTGCTCGCGCTACGGCGTCAGCTCGACCCCCTCGCGGTCCTGGAGCGGGCGCCGGAGCTGCTGAGGATCGCCAAGGACCACCTGTGGACGACCGTGAAGCGCGAGGACCTGGCGGGCCTCGCCGAGCTCGCCGCGCGGGTCGACGCCCGCCAGGTGGTCACCGTGCGGTTCGTGCCGCCGGCATACCCCGAGTTCCTGTCGACCTCCGACATCAAGCACATCCGCAAGGTCGTTCGGCACGTGTTCGACGACCCGCCGACCGGGTCCGGATCCGGGTCCGGTGGCGGCGGCAAGGCCTGCCCGTAGGCCGCCCGGCCCGGGCGAATCACTGACCTTTGTCCATGCCCGGGCCTGACCCTTGGCCAGTGCCCGGACCTCCGGGACCGACATACCGTTGGCGCATCGAACGGACCGCCAACATTCGGACCACATCCGGTGGCGCGTCGACCCTCCGGCGGGATGCCGGGCGGCGGCGGAGCCGGTAACCCTGTCCTCCAGGCGGTCCGTTCCCGATTCCCGGGATCCGGTGGGATCCGGTGGGATCCTGGGGCGTCCGATGCGGTCCGGTGCGAATAGGGCATGTTCCCGAGTGACCCGGCTGCACCGAGCGTGGACGATACCGTTCGTGCCCGCCCGTCCGAGGGGTCGTAGCGTCGTGCCCGCCATCGCTCGGCCGCCCCGTCTCCTGCTCTTCCCCAGCGAGGATCTCGCGTTCCGGCGCTTCGTCGGCGTCGCCTTCGACTCCCTGTGCGCCGACGCGGGCGGTCGCGGGCGCCCGATCGACCCGCACCAGCTGCAGTCGCGGCTGCGCGACCGGTACCCGGCGGCCGTGGTCCGGCGGCGGGAGGCGATCGCGGATCCGGACCCGGACGACGTGGTGTGGTACGTCTACCGGTTCGGCAGCGTGACGCCTGGCCGGCGCTGGTGGCAGGAGCCGGGCCACGCCTGGGCCGTGTTCGACGACGAGCGGCGGTTCGTGGAGCTGTCCACGTCGCTGACCGAGATCGTCGAGGCGCCGCGCGAGGCGATGCTCGGGCGTCCGCTGGAGGCGTTCTCGAATCCGGCCGACACCTCGGTGCCCGAGGACGCGGCGGGTGTGTGGGACGAGCTGCGCCGGCGCGGCGAGCTGCACTCGACGCTGCGCTTCCGGCGCCTCGACGGCACGCCCCGCGAGATCGAGTACCACCTCACCCGCGACGGGGCCGGTCCCGGCCGGCACCTCGCCGTCGTGCGCGAGATCGACCCGCGCTGACCCCGACCGCCTCGCGTGCCGGCGCGGCCCGCGCCCTCCCTGCGTGGGCGCCCGTCAGCGCGGCGGATCGCCCTCGAACGCGCGCTTCGCCCCCGCCACGGCCGCCCGGACGCCCCAGCCCGCGGGGATGATCGCGATCGCCTCGTGGAGCCAGCCCAGCGGACCCGGCAGCCGCGACCGCAGCTCCGCCGACTGGTGGACCCGCGTCCCGGTGCCCCGGCCCTCGAACGTGATGATCAGCGTGCTGTCGAGGCCATTGCCGTGCGATACGTGCACCTGCTGCACCGGGCGGCGGTGCTGGATGATCTCCCACTGGCCGACCCCGGCGATGCCGCCCAGGCGCGTCCGCTCGCGGTACACGGTGCCGACGTGGGCCGGCCCGGAGACATAGACGACCTCCTCCACGAACGGCACCCAGCGGGGCGTGCCCGCGATGTCGTCGTAGAGGTCCCAGACCTCCTCGCGCGAGGCGCCGACGAGCGCCTCGGCCTCAACGCGCCGCATCGACCACAGTATCGGACGGAACGGCCGCCGGAGAAAGCCCGGTCAGCTGCCGCATTCGCCCGGGAGGGCGATACATGACGGTTGCTGGCATGTTCCGACGGTAGTCTGCGGGTAGCTGACCGAACGGGTCGCGTCCTGCGAGAGGTGACCGGATGCTTCACATGCACGAGCTTGCGCGGGTGGCCATGGCCGACCGCGAGCGCGAGTACCGCGACCGCACGCCGTACCCGGCGGGCGTGCCGTCGGGACCGCGGCACCCGGTCGCGCCGGAGCCCGGCACGGCTCGCACCGGCTCGCCGGCCGTGCCCGAGGCGACCCTGCTGACGGTCCGCCGCGTCGCCTTCAGCCGCTGACCGCGACGCTGTAGCGGGCGGCCACCTCGGTCGCGAGCTCCGCGACCTGGCGGCGCAGCTCGGGGGGCTCGAGGATCTCGATGTCGCCGCCCATCGCCAGCAGCCGGCCCGCGGCCTCGCGGGGCCAGTCCATCGAGATGCGCAGGCGGCGCCAGTCGTCCGGGTCCGGGTCCGGCAGCTCCACGGCCGTCGCCATCACGGAGGCATCGAGGACGTCCTCGAGCCAGCGCCGGGCATCGCGGCGGACGCGAAGCGTGACCTCGAGGCGCGGCGCGTCGCGCTCGTAGGCCGCGATGGATTCGGACCAGTACGAGGCGAGGTCGAACCCGGGCGGCCGCCATGCGGGCGTGTCCAGCGCCCGGACGTCGAGCACGCGTGAGACGCGGTACGTGCGCAGCTGGCCGTCGTGGGACGCCACCAGGTACCACACGCCGGCCTTGAGCACGACGCCCAGGGGATCGAGCGTCCGCCCGACGCTCCGGTCGCCGCGGTCGTAGTCGATCTCCAGCTGCCGCCCCTCCCAGACGCACTCCGCGATCGTGGCCAGGTGGGGCGCGGACTCGCCCGACCGGAACCAGCCGGCGGCGTCGAGATGGAACCGCTCGAGCAGCCGGCTCGCGCGGCTGCGCAGCTCGGTCGGGAGCGCGGCGAGGACCTTGAGCCGTGCCGCGGCGACCACCGTGCCCAGGCCCAGCTCCGCCGCCGGGCCCGGCAGGCCGGACAGGAACAGGGCGTCCGCCTCCTCCGGCGTCATCCCGGTCAGGCGTGTCCGGTACCCGTCCACCAGCCGGATCCCGCCGTGCGGCCCGCGCTCCGCGTAGACCGGCACGCCCGACGCGCTCAGCGCCTCGACGTCCCGGTGCACCGTGCGGACGGACACCTCGAGCTCCCGGGCGAGCTGGGCGGCGGTCATCAGGCCCCGGGTCTGGAGCAGGAGCAGGAGCGAGACCAGCCGAGACGCGCGCATCGGCGCCATCGTAGCCGGTATACGACAGCGCGTGGCATGTACCGGCGGACGCGTCGCGCTCGCCGGCCGCCGCACCGAGGGCGCAGGTGACCTAGCATCAGCAGGTGACACCCTCCGACCCGGCCGATCCCTCGCCCGAGCCGTCCGCCGACGGCTTCGACGCCCTCGGCCTGGACGCGCGGCTGCTGCGCGTCCTGGCCTCGCTGGGGTACGAGGAGCCGACCCCGGTCCAGACGGCGGCCATCCCGCCACTCCTCGCCGGGCGCGACCTGCTGGCGGAGGCGCCGACGGGCACGGGCAAGACCGCCGCGTTCGCGCTGCCCATCCTCC
>CAYJOH010000286.1:0-4007 GCA_964371685.1 uncultured Anaerolineaceae bacterium | reverse complement strand
GTCCGGGGCCGGCCTCGGCCACGCGTTCCTGCGCCACGTCGAGCGGACGCGGATCCTGCTCCACGTCGTCGACGGGTCCGCCCGCGATCCCCGCTGGGACCACGACGTGATCCGCGACGAGCTCCGCGCCCACGACGAGGCGCTGCTGGCCAAGCCCCTGCTCGTGGTGTTCAACAAGCTGGACCTCGCGGCCGCGCGCGACGCCTGGCCGGGCTTCCGGGCCGCGATGCGCGAGGCGGGCGTCCCGGCGCTCGCGATCTCGGCGGACAGCGGCGAGGGCCTCGACGCGCTGCGCGCCGCCGTGGCCGAGCGGCTGCCGGACGTCGCGGGGCTGGCGGAACCGCCGGAGCCGGCGGGCGTCGTCGTGCACCGGATCGAGGCGGCCGGCGATGGGTTCACGCTGGAGCGTGAGGACGAGGCCTTCCGCGTCCGTGGCAAGCGGATCGAGCGGCTGGTGGTCCAGACCAACTTCGACAACGAGGAGTCCGCCGAGCGATTCCAGCGCGAGCTGGTACGGCTGGGCATCGACGCGGCGCTGCGCAAGGCCGGGATCCGGCCCGGCGACGACGTCCGGATCGCGGGCGCGGCGCTCGAGTGGGAGTCGCTCGAGGACGACCGGTGACCGAGGTCGTCGCGCCGCCGTCCGCGGTGGTGCCGGGGTCGCTGGGCATCCTGGGCGGCACGTTCGATCCCGTCCATCACGGGCATCTCGTGATCGCCGAGGAAGCTCGCGAGGCGCTCGGGCTGGAACGCGTCCTGCTCGTGCCGGCCGCGACGCCGCCGCACAAGCCGGAACGCCCCGTGACGCCGGCCGCACACCGGCTGGCGATGGTGGAGCTCGCGATCGCCGACAACCCGGCGTTCGCGGTGAGCCGGATCGAGCTGGACCGGGGCGGTCGCTCGTACACCGTGGACACGCTGGAGGCGCTCCGCGTGGAACGCGGCGCGGGCGCGGCGGAGCCGTGGTTCATCCTGTCGGCCGAGGCCTTGGCGGAGTTCCCGACCTGGCGCCGGCCGGACCGGATCCTCGAGCTGTGCCGGCTGGCCGTCGTGCCGCGCGGCGGGTCCGAGCCGCTCGACGCCGCCTGGGTGGCGGCCAGCTTCCCGGGCCGCGAGTCGCGCGTCCGGTTCCTCCCCGGGCCCCTCTTGCCCATCTCGGGTAGCGTGGTGCGACGCCGGGCCGCGGCCGGACGCTCCGTCCGCTACCTCGTCCCGGACGCCGTGGCCGGCTACATCGCCGAGCACCGCCTGTACACCGAACCCGCCTGGAGGACGCAGACCCCGTGACCGATCCCGTCCACGCCGCCGCCCCGCGCCCGGACGGCCTGCCGCACCGCGACACCGCGGCGCCCTCGACGGACCGCGCGCCGCTCGACCTCGCGCGTCGAATCGTCGAGCTCGCGGAGGACAAGAAGGCGGCCGACATCGTGCTGCTCGACCTGGGCGAGCTCACGACGCTGGCGGACGCGTTCGTCATCTGCTCCGGCGGCTCCGAGCGGCAGATCGCCGCCATCGCGGACGGCGTCCTTGAGGGCCTGCGGGACGAGGGGACGAAGCCGATCGGGCGCGAGGGAACGCCGGAGTCGCACTGGGTCCTGCTCGACTACGGCTCCGTGATCGTCCACGTGTTCACGCCCCCGGAACGGGATTACTACCAGCTGGAGCGGCACTGGGCCGGCGCCCGGACGGTCCTGCGCGTCCAGTAGCGGCGGCCGGGTACCGGACCCGGGGGTACCGCTGGGTCATGTCCCGAGGGCACGGGCCTTCCTAGCATCCGTCGCACGAGGTCGGCCACTGTGGCCCGCCCGCTTCCGGAGACGGACCCTGTGTCGGGCCTTCGCGATCGCTGCCCTGGCTGCACCCGGCGCCTCATCATCACGAGGTTCGACACCACGTTCCGGCTGCCCGACCGTACCGAGCGCCTGTGCTTCGGGATCCCCGGCGGGCTGTGCGAGGACTGCCACCAGCTGTACATCGACCCCGAGCTGATCGAGCTGCTCGACCTGGGGGCGGGCCGGTGCGTGTTCGCGATCGAGAGCGACGTGGTCCTCCAGGAAGAGGCCTGGTCCTCGGCCGACTGAGGGTCGTCGCGCCCTCGTCGTCGCCCGTCGGCCGCCTCGGCGGCTCGTCCCCGTCCCCATCCTCAGCGGCGCCGCGGCGCGGCCACCGGTCCGGCGGCCCCCGCCACCCGCTCCCGCACCCACAGCGCGAACGCCAGCCGCCGCTGGCTGTCGGTCCCGAACGCGTCCGGCGCGCCCTTGACCATCGAGTCGAGCTCCAGCACGCCCTCGAGCGCGGCCTCGAGCTCCGCCGGCGTCCACGCCCGGGCCTGGCGCGCGAGGATCTCCACCCGGTAGGGGTTCATCCTGAGCGCCCGGACCAGGGCGCCCGGTGCGACGCCCGACGCGAGCTGGTCGGCGACCTCGAGGAGCTCGCGAAGGCGCCGGTGGAGCTGGACGAGGATGACGGGCTCCGGCGTGGACTCGAGGAGGTGGTCGAGCAGCTGCCCGGCGGTGGCGGCGCGGCGCTCGGCGACGGCGTCGAGGAACGCCCACGTGGAGTCCGGGACGACCTCGGGCACCAGCGCCTGCACGTCCTCCACGGCGATCGCGCCGTCGGGGCGGTAGAGGGCGAGCTTCTCGAGCTCCGCGACCGCGAGCGCCCCCTGCCGCTGGCGGTCCACGTCACCCTCGCGGACGAACCCGCCGACCCGTCGCGCCAGCTCCTTCGCAGCCCCCTGACCGAGTCGCAGCCCCCGTTCCGTGGCGCGCGCGGTGATCCAGCCGCCCAGCGCGTCCGCGGTGGGCGCCTTGAACAGCCTCGCCTCGCCGCCCGCCCGCTGGATGACCGCCTCCAGGCCGCCGAGGGCGGCGGACCGGCGGTTGCCCGCGTCGCCCTGCTCGACGAACACGAGCGCGTTGCCCGGCGCCACGCTGCGGACCGCGCCCTCGAGCGCCTCCCGGGCGTCCTTCGAGCGCAGCAGCGGCGCCGGGTCCGTGACGACCGCCACGGTGCCGCCGCCGAACATCGGGGCCGTGGCGACGCGCTCGGCGATCGCCGCCGCGGTCGTCTCCGCGCCCGCCGCCCGCCAGCGCTCCGGCCGCATCCCGGTGCCCTGCTCCAGCTGCCCGGCGACGGCGGCCACGGCGCGGTCGATGAGGTAGCCGTCGTCGCCCCGGTAGTAGGCGAGGACCGGGACGTCGCCGCTCACCGGGCGGCCTCGCGGAGGGCGCGGCGGGACCAGCGGAGCCGCCGGACGCCGTCCGGCCGGAGACCCGCCGCCTCGCACACCTCGCGCTCGAGCGCCGCGGCGCGCGCCTCCACGAGGCCCATCGTCGCCTCGTCCCACGCGGTTCCGCCGGTGCGCTTCACCCGCACGCCTGAGCCCGGCGGATAGCGCTGCCGCCACGAGTCGAACCGCGCGCGCATCGGCTCCAGGCGCTGGCCAGCCCGCTTGTCCGCGTAGGCGACGATCTTCGTCTCGAGCGAGGCGCCGGCGAGCCACGCCTGGTGGTCCGGCTCCGCCAGCCGGGTCACCGGGTGGTCGCACACGACCGGGCCCAGCTCCGGCCAGCCCCGGGCCGCGAGCCAGGCCGCCGAGCCGTCGCCGTGCCGGGGGCGGCCCGGGACCTCGACCGAGGGCAGCTTGTCCACGTCGTGCAGCAGCGCCGCCGCCTCCACGAGCACCGGGTCCACGGCCCGGCCGTTGGCGGCCGCTCGCCGCGCCAGCGAGCCCGCGACGTCCGCCACGGCGCACGAATGCCGGAGGAACCACTCGGGCGGGTCGAGGGAGATCAGCAGCCGGGCGGCCTCGCGACGCGCGGGGATGGTCATGCGATGGATCGTAGCCGAGGGACGTGGCCCAGGCGGTGACCCGGCCGCCGGCGACGCTCGCCGGCGTGGCGACGGGCGCGCGAGCGTTGCCGTCCCGGGGGCCGGCGAAGGACGGCCATCCGGGTCCCGTCCTCGCCGAGACCGAGGCCGGGGACCCGGCGGGCGGCACGATG
>CAYJOH010000285.1:2700-4023 GCA_964371685.1 uncultured Anaerolineaceae bacterium | reverse complement strand
GGCCGACCCCGCCAAGGCGGCCGCCGACGAGCGCGCGCGGGCGAAGCGCACGGCCACCCGCGAGCGTCGCGTGGAGCAGGGCTGCGAGGAGCTGCGGCTGTGGCTGGCCGACCTCGCCCGCCGCGGGCTGGCGGACCTCGTGACCGAGGGTCCGGCGCCCTTCGAGGCGGCCGCCGCGAGGCTCGTCGACGCGCAGGCCGCGGGGCTCGCCCGGATGGTCCGCGGGGCCGGGTCGCGGGTCGGGCAGGGTGGTGGCCGGACCGGCGGACGGCGTGGTCGCGCCGCGTCACGCGATGGCGGGCGGGCGGACGGCGCCTGGGCGGACGACCTGCTCGACGACGCGGGCCGGCTGTTCCTGCTCCTCGAGTCCTGGGGCCGTCGCGACGCCCTGCCCGAGCCGCTGCTCGCGGAGGTCCGCTCGCTGATCGGGTGGACGGTCCGTGAAGCCGACCTGCCCGAGGAGGTGGCGGTCACGGACCGCTGGCTGGTCGTGGGACGGCGCCACGAGCCCGACGAGCGGCTCCTGGCCACCCGGACGTGGCTGCGGGGGATCGGCACGGGGCGGTACGCGGTCGTGATGGACTGGCAGCCCGCCCGTTCCGTGCCCGCGAACGAACCGCCGGTCGGGTCGGTCATCGAGGGCGCCCTGGCCTTCTACCCTGGCCCGCACCCTCTCCGGGCGGCGATCCGGCCGGGCTGGTCACCCGGCGGCGAGGCCGTCGCGGCGGACGCGCCGCCGACGTGGCGCGAGGCCGTCGCCCCGTACGCGGCGGCCCTGGGTGCGAACCCGTGGCTGGAGCGGTACCCGGCATGCGTGGCGGGCGTCCGGCCGGTCACGCTGGAGGGCGCGCCCGCCTGGTGCGACGCCGCCGGCGAGACGGTCGCGGTCCCCCTCGGGGCGGGGGTCGGAGACGCCCTCCACGCCTTCGCGGGCGGGCGGCCGGCGACGCTGTTCGGCGAGTGGGACGGCGCCGCGTTCACGCCGCTCGCCGCGGGCGATGGCCGGCGCTGGATCGCGATCCCGGGCACCGGTGACGTCGCCGCGGACGGGCCGGCCGACCCCCAGCCGGCCGGCATCCCGGCGGCGAACCCGGCCTGGGACGCGCTCCGGGCCTGGGCCTTGCTGGGCACCACGCGGACGGCCCCGGACGGCGTGCTCGCGCCGCTCGTCGCCCGCCTCGCCGACCGGACCCCGGAGGACCAGCTGCTCGCGCTCGCCGCGTCGCTCGCCGTCCCGCGGCGGGCGCCCCCGGTCATCGTCCCGGCCACCGGGGCCGTGCCGGTCCCCGCCGCACCGGACGAGGCCCTGCCGGTCGCCCCGCC
>CAYJOH010000285.1:0-2600 GCA_964371685.1 uncultured Anaerolineaceae bacterium | reverse complement strand
CGGGCCGCCCGCGACGCGGCGGCGTTCGAGGCGATCCTCGGCGACCCGGCGACCGGAGAGACGGGCACGAGGACGACGTCGACGACGACCTCGACGACGACCGCCCTGGCCGCCCCCGAGCTGCAGACCATCCTGCGCGCCTTCCGTGCCGTGGACCCGGATCGCGCCCGGGCGTGGATCGAGGCCGCCTGGCCCGCGCGCAAGAGCTCGGCCGCCCGGACCGCCATGGTGGAGGCGCTCGCCGTCAACCCCGGCCCGGGCGACGCCCGGCTGCTCGACCACCTGGTGGCCACCGACGGCAACAAGCAGCGTCGCGAGGAGGCCGCCACGATCGCCTGCCGCACGCCGGGCTCGGCGGTCCGCGACCGGATCGAGGCTCGAGCCCGCGCCCTCGTCACGCGCAAGGGCCTGCTGGGCAAGGGCCTCGAGCTCGCGACGCCCTCCGCCGAGACGATCGCCGAGATGGAGCGGGACGGGATGGTCCTCGCGTCGTACTTCGCGCAGGCGTCGCTCGCCCAGCGCCGCGATGCCGTCGTCGTGTGGCACGTCCAGCGGGTGGCGCCGTCGCGCTGGGCCGCGTGGCTGCGACTGTCGCCCGCCGAGGTGATCACGGCGTTCATGGGCGGCGGGCGGAGCGAGGCGATGATGCTCGCCGTCCCCCTCGCGGGTGCCGTGGAGGCGCATCGCGACGCCGCGTTCGCGGAGGCCTTCGCCGTCGCCGTCCCGGACGGCATGGCGGCCTTCGGTGCCGACCTGTGGCCGCTCGTCCCCGCCGGGCGACGCGAGGCACTGGTACGGCCGGCGTTCCAGTCCGGCACCGCCGCGTCGTGGGGTCACGGCATGGCCCTCGGCCGGGCGCTGGCCGTGGTCCCGAGGCCCTGGTCGAACGAGCTCACGACCATCGTCCGGTACGAGATCGCGAAGGCGCTCGACTCGATCCGCCCGGGGCAGGAGTACCTCGTGCGGGCCTACCTCGACGCGCTCATCAGCAACGTGCCGTCGGGCATCCTGCCGGAGGTCGGGCGGCTGATCGACGAACGCGCCGCCACCAGCCCCGCCGTCCGGCTGCTCGCCGATCTCGCGGCGCTCGTCGCCGCCCGCCGCTCGCTCAACGACGCCTTTGCCGCCGCCGGCGGCCCAGGAGGAGACCGATGACCGGGGACCTGCTCCGCCGCCACGCCGAGGACGAGTTCGAGGCCGAGCTCGCCGCGCTCGTTGCCCACGACGAGCGGCCGCGCCCGCCGTCGTGGCACCTCTCCCCGCAGGCCGTCGTGACCTACCTCGTGGGTGGCAAGGCGGGCGGCGCGCCGATCAGCGCCAAGTACATCGGGGACCGGCGGCTGATGGAGATCGCCGTCGCCACGCTCGCCACGGACCGGGCGCTGCTGCTGCTCGGCGTGCCCGGGACGGCGAAGACCTGGGTCTCCGAGCACCTCGCGGCCGCGATCAGCGGTGACTCCACGCTCCTCGTCCAGGGCACGGCCGGGACCGGCGAGGAGGCCATCCGCTACGGCTGGAACTACGCCGAGCTGCTGGCAAAGGGCCCCTCGCGGGCGGCCCTCGTCCCGTCGCCGGTCATGCGCGGCATGGAGACCGGCGCCCTCGTCCGGGTGGAGGAGCTGACGCGCATCCCGTCGGACGTCCAGGACGCGCTGATCACGATCCTGTCCGAGAAGACGCTGCCGATCCCCGAGCTCGAGAGCGAGGTCCAGGCCCGGCGCGGCTTCAACGTGATCGCCACCGCGAACGACCGCGACCGCGGCATCAACGAGCTCAGCTCGGCGCTCAAGCGCCGGTTCAACACCGTCGTGCTGCCGCTGCCGGCCACGCTCGACGCCGAGGTGGAGATCGTTTCGACGCGCGTGGCCGCGCTCGGGCGAGCGCTGGAGATCCCGGCCGAGGCCCCCGCGCTCGAGGAGGTCCGCCGGGTGGTCACGATCTTCCGCGAGCTGCGCTCGGGGCAGACGCTGGACGGCAAGGCCAAGGTCAAGATCCCCTCGGCCGTGCTCTCGACCGCGGAGGCGATCGCGGTCATGAACCAGGGCCTCTCGCTGGCCGGCCACTTCGGGCGCGGCAGGATCTCCGCCGCGGACCTCGCCTCCGCGCTGGTGGGCACGGTGGTTCGCGATCCGGCCGCCGACGGCGTGATCTGGGACGAGTACCTCGAGACGGTCGCCAAGAACCGCAAGGAGTGGAGCGACCTGTACCGGGCCTGCCGCGAGGTCTCGTGAGGGGCAGGCGAGGGACAGGCGAGCCGGGCCGGCGGGCGCCGCGATGAGCCGGGCGACGGCGGGCCGGGTCGAGGTCCTCGGGATCCGCCACCACGGCCCCGGGTCGGCGCGCAGCCTGCGCGCGGCGCTCGAGGCCTTCGGGCCGGACTGCCTGCTCGTCGAGGGGCCGCCCGAGGCCAGCACGCTCATCCCGCTCGCCGCGGACCCGGAGATGGTCCCGCCGGTGGCGATCCTGGCCTACGACCCCGACGAGCCGTCGCGGTCGGGCTTCTACCCGTTCGCCGAGTTCTCGCCCGAATGGCAGGCGGTCCGGTTCGGGCTGGCGGCGGGGATCCCGGTGCGGTTCATGGACCTGCCGCTGGCCAACGC
>CAYJOH010000284.1:0-4025 GCA_964371685.1 uncultured Anaerolineaceae bacterium | reverse complement strand
GGCCCAGGCGTCCGGCGGGACGACGACCGGCATCCGGTCGTGGATCGGGGCCATGAACGCGTTGGGGCGGCTGGTGACGATCGTGAACGTCCGGTGCCACTCGCCGGTCTCGACATCCTGGCGGCCGGTCCACAGGCCGGCCAGGGCGAGCACCCGGTCCTGGGGGTCGTGGATCCGCATCGGCTGCCGGCGCGAGCCCTGGCGCAGCCACTCATAGAAGCCGTCCACGGGGACGAGGCACCGCCGTCGCCGGAACGCGTCGCGGAACAATGGGCTGGTGGCCAGGGTCTCGGCGCGGGCGTTGAACGCGCGCGACGCGATCCGCGGGTCGTCGGCCCAGCCGGGGATCAGGCCCCAGCGGTAGCGCACGACGGCCCGCCGGTCGTCGCGTTGGACGACGACGGCCGCCTCGTCCGTGGGCGCCACGTTGTACCGCTCGCCGGGGTCGCCGGCGAGGTCATCGGCCTCGAAGATCCGCGCGATCTCGGACGTCGGCTGCTTCTGGGTGAACCGGCCGCACATGGGTCGGAGTCTAGCGGGCTCCGCCGCACTGGCCCCCGGGCACCTCCTGTACAGTCGGTCCCGATGACCGATCGCCTCGGCCTCGACCTCGAGGCCACGCTCGCCCACGACGGGCCGCTCCCGCGCGACGTCGCGCTCGCGGCCCTCGACCGCGCCGCCCAGCTCATGACCTCGGCCGACTTCGTCGACGCCGCCCGGCTGTACCAGCGCGTGATCGGCTTCGACGATCCCGCCGTCACGGCGGCGGCGCTGCTGGGCCTCGGCGAGGCGTGGCACCGGCTGGACGAGGACGACCGGGCCCTCGCGACCTGGGAGGAGGCCACCCGGCTGCCGGACAGCCCGTCCACGTACCCCGCCTGGCGCAACATCGCGGCGGCGCGGGTGCGCGCGGGCGACCTGCGCGGGGCGATGGCCGCCTACCGCGAGGCGGACCGGCGGGCGCCGTCCGCGGATCGGCCGGAGATCGCGTCGCGGCTGGGCTGGCTGTCCAAGGAGCTCGGTGACACGGGCGCGGCCGGGAAGTACTTCGCCCGGGCCCGCGGCGACACCGGCACGTCGGTCACGATCGCCCTGGTGGCGATCACCACCATCGCGTCGCTGGTGGTGGACTTCGCCGGGCCCGAGGGGGCGCAGCTGGGCAACCTCCTGGCGCTCGACAAGGTGGCGGTCGCGCAGGGCGAGATCTGGCGGCTGTGGACCGTCACGCTGGTCCACGCCCCGCTGGATGTCATGCCGTTCCACCTGCTGTTCAACATGTACGCCCTGTGGCTGGCCGGGCCGTTCGTGGAGCAGCTGTACGGCCGCTGGCGGTTCCTCGCCTTCTACCTCCTGTTCGCCGCCGGTGGGTCGCTGCTGACGTTCGCGTTCGGGGGCGCGCAGGGCGGCGTCGGCGCGTCGGGCGCGATCTTCGGCCTGTTCGGGCTCCTGTTTGCCGCGCAGCGGATCCACCACCCCGTCCTGGACCGGCAGAGCCGCGCGTTCCTCGGGCAGCTGGGCGGGCTGCTCGCGATCAACCTGCTGTTCGGGTTCGTCGTCCAGGGCATCGACAACTTCGCCCACATCGGCGGCCTGATCTCGGGAGTGTGGCTGGGCCTCCTCCTCGCGCCCACCAACGTGCCCACGCTGCGCTCGCTGTGGCGCCGCCCCGGGCCCGTGCCGGGCACGACGGTGCCGGCCTTCGGCGCCGGCGGGACGGTGGTGATCCGGCTGGCCGGGATCATCGCGCTGCTGGGGCTGTTCGCGGCGCTGTTCGCGATCGGCGTCGGGGCCTGGAGCTAACCGTGTTCGCGGTCGTGCACGGCGCGTGGCCGCGAGTCAGCACGGATGGCGTCGACCTCGCGGTGCTCGAGGCCGACGTGGCGGCCGGTCTGGCCGACGAGGCCGCCCTCCGCGACGCGGTCGAGGCGCTGGTCGCCGATGTCGTGGCCGTGCAGGTCGAGGCCGGCGCCGAGCTGGTGACCGACGGCCAGGTGCGCTGGCCGGACATGGCGATGGCGGTGGTGACCGCGCTCGCGGACGACGCGTCCGCCGGCGGGCGGCACCCACTCCTCGAGGCGTGGCAGGCGACCGCGTCGCTCACGGACCGGGCGGTCGCCCAGGCCGTGCCCGGGCCGTACTCGATGGCATGGCGAGCCGCCGGCGAGGCCGCCCAGGAGCCGGCCGGCGCGGCGCGTGCGGACCGGACGCTGGCCCAAGCGGCCGCGCAGGCCCGCGAGGTGCGCGCGCTCGCGGACCCCGGCTGCCCGGTGATCCTCGTGGAGGAACCACGGGCCGTGGACGTCGGCGAGGACGAGGCCGAGCGCGCCCTGTTCGCGGAGGCCCAACGGCGGCTGCTCGCGCTCGCACCCGAGGCGCACGCCACCCTCGTCGTGTCCGGCGGGTCCGCGCACCGTGCCGGACCCGACGCGATCCTCGGCACCCCGTACCGCTCGTTCCTGTTCGACCTGATCGCCGGCCCCGACAACTGGTACCTCGTCCGCGCCACGCCCGGCGACCGGGGGATCGTGTGCGGCGCGCTCCGGGTGCTCGAGCCGCCAACCGAGGACCAGGCGCCGTTGCTCGTCTGGGCGGCTGCCTACGCGGCGTCCACCGCGGGTCGCGGTCCGGCGCGGGTGGGCCTCTCGAACGCGACGCCGCTGCGGGCCGTGAGCCCGGCCGCCGCCCGCGCGCTGGTCCGCGAGCTGGGACGGGGAGCCCGGCTGGCGGCGATGACGCCGGCCCAGGCGATCGAGGCCGGCCTCGACCCACGGACGTTCAACCGGCCGAAGCCGGGCCCGCCACGAGGAGCCGCATGACGACAGCGTTCTGGCACGGGTTCGCGGACATGCACGCGGTCAAGGACGCCGAGCTGGTGCTCCGCGACGGCCACGGCGTGTGGGTGGAAGGCGTCGACGGCACGCGCTACCTCGACTCCACCGCCGCGCTGTGGTACTGCAACGTGGGCTTCGGGCGGGACGAGATCGCGGACGCGGTGGCGGCCCAGCTGCGGGGGCTCGCCGCGTACTCGTCGTTCGGGCCCTACACGACGGAGCCCACGGTCCGGCTGGCCGCCCGGATCGCCGCCACGGCGCCGGTCGAGGACGCGGTCGTGTTCTTCACCTCCGGCGGCTCGGAGGCCATCGACACGGCCGCCAAGCTTGCCCGTCGCTACTGGGATGTCGTGGGCCGGCCCGAGAAGCGGGTCATCGTCTCCCGCGAGCACAGCTACCACGGGATGGCGGCGTTCGGGACGTCGCTGGCCGGCATCCCGCTCAACAAGGCGGGCTACGGGCCGCTCGTGGACGACGTCGTCAACGTCGGCGCGCACGACCTGGACGCCCTGGCCCGGCTGTTCGAGCACCGCTCGAGCGAGATCGCGGCCTTCTTCGCCGAGCCGGTCATCGGGGCGGGCGGCGTGATCCCGCCCGAGGCCGGCTACTTCGCGGGCGTCGCCGAGCTGTGCGCGCGGCACGACATCCTGTTCGTCGCCGACGAGGTGATCACCGGCTTCGGGCGGACCGGCGAGTGGTGGGGGAGCACCCGCTACGGCCTGGTGCCGGATTTGGTCACGTTCGCGAAGGGCGTGTCCTCGGGCTACGTGCCGCTGGGCGGGGTCATCGCCGGTGCCCGTGTCCGGTCGCCCTTCTGGGACGAGCCGATCCCGGGCGCGGTGTTCCGCCACGGCTACACGTACTCGGGCCACGCGACGGCGTGCGTGGCGGCGATGGCCAACCTCGACATCCTCGTGCGCGAGGATCTCGTGGGGCGGGTCCGAGCGCTGGAGCCGGTGCTCGCGCGCGAGGTGGGACGGCTGTCCTCGATGCCCCTCGTGGGCGAGGTGCGGACCGCGGGGCTGACGGCCGCCGTGGAGCTCTCCGACGCGGCACTCGCGGGCGGGCCGTCGGTCGTGGAGGCCGTGGTCACGGCCGCCCGCCGGCACGGCGTGCTGACCCGGTCGTTGCGCGGCCGTGCGCTGCAGGTGTCGCCGGCGTTCGTGATCACCGAGGCCGAGATCGGGACGATGG
>CAYJOH010000283.1:0-4057 GCA_964371685.1 uncultured Anaerolineaceae bacterium | reverse complement strand
CGGGTCCATCGTGAAGTGGCCGCCGATGGGCAGGATCGCGAGGTCCGGCCGGAACAGGTCGCGGATCAGGGCCATGTCCCCGAACGCGGTCGTGTCGCCGGCGTGGTAGACCCGGAAGCCGTTCTCGAGCTCGATCACGAACCCGATCGGCTGGCCGAAGTAGTGGACCGACTCGCCGCCCATCGTGTCGCCGGCGGAGTGGACCGCGGGCACCATCGTGATCCGCAGGCCGCGCGTCTCGACCGTGCCGCCCTGGTTCATGCCGATGACCTCGGCCGCCTCGCCCAGCTCGCGGCCGAGGTACAGGCTCAGCTCGTGGATGCACGGCATCGCCGGCTGGAGCCGCCGCGCGAGGGCGAGCGTGTCGGCGTCGAAGTGGTCGAAGTGGCCATGCGTCACGAGGAGCACGTCGCAGGCCGCCTGCTGCTCCTGGGTCCGCGGGCTGTTCGGATTGCCGAACCAGGGATCGACCAGCACGGTCCTGCCGCCCGGCGTGACGATCTCCACGCCGGCGTGCCCCAGCCAGGTGAACGAGGTGTCGCGACCAAGCGCCATGCCGGAACCTCCTGCCGCCGCGCGGCGGCGTCTCGCGTACGGGCCGTCGGGGTCATTATCCGCCGCCCGGCGGCTACACTCGGGCCGTGGCCGCGGAGCAGATCGCCTCGAACCTCGCGCTGATCAACTGGACGGTGCTGTCCGGCGTCGCGGTCGGCTCCTTCGGCGTGGTCGTGCTGGCCAGGCTGTGGACCGCCGCCACGAAGGGATTCCTGGCGTTCACGGCCCTCGCCGCCGCGGTCTTCGCCGGGCTCGCCTACCTGTCCGACACGGGGCTGGGGCCGATCGCGGCGGGCTCGCCGGTGACCGCGGATCCCGCGTTCGACCTCCCGCGCCGGGCGGCGCTCGCGCTGTTCGCCGTGCTGGCGCTGGTCGCCACCGTCGCGATCGCGCGGGGCGGCCGGGCGACCGTCATCCTGCTCGCCGGCCTGGGCACGGGCGTGGCCGCATTGCTGCTCGGGGCGCTGACCTGGGGCGGCAGCGGGCCGGGCGTCATCCCGCTCGCGATCCAGCTCCTCGTGCTCGCGGGGGCGACCGGCGGCGTGTTCGCCGCGATGATCCTGGGCCACTGGTACCTGGTCACCCCCAAGCTGCCGGAGGCGCCGCTGGTGATGGTGTCGCGGCGGCTGTTCTGGCTGGTCGGCCTGCAGGTGCTGCTGTTCGTCGTGTGGGTGGGGTTCGGCGTCGGGCCCGGCGACGCGGGGCCTGGCGGCAGCGACGGGCCGTTCGGGGCGCTCGTGGGACCGTGGGCGCTGTTCGTGTGGCTGCGGCTGGTCGTGGGTCTGGTGTTCCCGCTGGTCGTGTCCTGGGCGGCGGTGCAGACGGCGCGCTCGCGGTCGATGGAGTCGGCCACCGGGCTGCTGTACATCAACGTGGGCACGATCGCGTCCGGGACGATCCTGGCCGCAGGCCTCTACTTCGGCGCGGGGCTGCTGGTCTGATGGCCGTCCTGCCGCCGTTGCGAATCCGGGTCCGCCTGTTCGCGATGCAGCGCGAGGCCGCGGGGACGAAGGAGCTGCGGCTCGAGGTGCCGCTGGGCTCGACGGTGGACGACGCGTGGAGCGCGGTGGTCGACACGGTGCCGGCCCTGGCGCCCGGCCGGGCGTCGCTGCGGTTCGCGGTCAACGGCAGCTACGCGGACCCCGCCACGCCGCTCTCGGACGGCGACGAGGTTGCCTGCATCCCGCCGGTCAGCGGCGGATCCGGCGAGGCGGCCGGCGCCGACGACGCGACGCGCCTCCGGATCCTCGACATCCGCGGGGCGCCGTTCGGGGCGGACCTGGTCGCCGAGCTGGCCGATCGGCTGGCCACGGACGAGGATGGCGGCGTGGTCGCGTTCCTGGGCCGGACGCGGGTCACGCCCGGGACCCCGGCGCCGGGCCAGGAGGCGGAGGCCGCGCGGCACGCCGGCCGCGTCGTGGAGGGGCTGGAGTACGAGGCGTTCGAGCCGATGGCGCTCGCGGTCCTCGCGCAGATCGCGGACGAGATCGAGGCGCGCTTCGGCGTCCGCCGGGTCGCCATCGTCCACCGGACCGGGCCTGTGCCGCTGGGCGAGGCGTCGATCGTGGTGGTGGCCGTGGCTCCGCACCGCGACGCCGCCTTCGACGCCGCCCGTTACGCCATCGACGAGACGAAGGCGCGCGCGCCGATCTGGAAGGCGGAGCGGTTCCGCGACGGGCACGTCTGGATCGGCCACGCCGCGCGCACCGGGCCGTCGGACCCGGCGTAGCCCGCCATACTGGGCGCATGGACGAGCTCGGGGCGACCGGGGACCTCGACGCGCTGCGGGAGCGCGCCACGTCACTCGCCGCTGCCTGGGGCGCGGCCGCGGCGTCCGTGACCACCATCGGCCAGGAGCGCGCGATCCTGCGGCTGTTCGGCGTGGCGGGCATCGACCGGGCGCGCCGCCCGCTGGCGACCGAGGTCGTGGACCGCTACCTCGCCCCGGACCCGGGCCGCCTGGGCGGCGGGATCGCGCTCCCGTTCGCGATGGCGATGGCCGAGTACGACCTGGGCCCCCACGACCTCGCGCTCGAGGTCGCGGCGGGCAACGTGGACCTCGGGCTCGAGGCGGAGCTGCTGGCGGAGCCCGACCGGCGGGCGATCGCGGTGGCGGACGCGACCCGGCTCGCCCGCGCCGCGCTGGAGCGCGTGGACGCGAACCGCACGGCGCGCCGCGAGCTGCTCGCGCTGCTCGGCGACCCGCCGCGGCCGTGGCTGGGCGTCGCGCTCGAGGAGCCGGCGATCATCGATGCGCTCGACGAGGCCGCCATCGCGATCGACGCCGGCGTGGAGCTGGTCCGCGTCGAGGTGCCGCCCAGCCGCGAGCTGGCGGCCCGGATGGCGCAGATCGCCGGCGGCCCGGTCGAGGCGTGGCGAGCCGGACCCGCCTCGCGCGGCGGCCTCGACGCCTACGACCCGTCGGGCCAGCCGATCCCGACCGGGTCCTCGCGCGCGCTCGCCGTCCTGCGGCGGTTCGTCGACGAGGGCGCCGCGCGCCGTCGCGGCTACGTGCGCCTGGTCACCGACGCGCCGGCCCTCGCGGCGCCCGACCAGGCGGTGGTGGCGGCGTTCGAGCGAATCGACGTCGTGGTCGCGGACCCGATGCGAGAGATCGTGACCGGGCGCGTGGACCCGGACCGGGCGATCGCGGACCACGTGTTCGCCCACCGGCTGCTGGCCCGTGCCGGGACCGGCGTCCTGGTGCCGGCGGGCCCCCTGGTCGTCGCGCCGGACCTCGCCACCGGGGTGCCGTCGGACCCGGCGACGCGCTCCGGCCGGGCCCTCGCGCTGCAGCTGCTGGCGGTCGCGCTGGCGCGTCGCGACGGGCTGCCCGCGAGCGCGATCATCGTCGGCGCGCTGCCCGACTGGCTCACGGACGAGCCTGACGCGCCCGCCCGGGCGGCCGCGGAGGTCGCGCTCCGGCGGGCGCTGCTGCCGGACCACGGGCTCGCCTTCGTCGAGCCGCCGCTGCGCGACGACGCCGCCGTGACATGGCATGCGATCGCGGCGGCGCTCCTGCCCGACGCCGGCCCCGTGGACGTGATCCTCCGGCGGCCCGGCGCCTCACTGCCCGTCCGCGCCCGGCTGACACGCGCCGCCGCCGCCGTGGCGGCGGGGCTCGCCGGGTCCCGGGTCGCGCCGCGGCTGACGGGCGTTGCGGTGGACCACGCGCGCGACGCCGTCCGGGTGGCCGCCGCGACCCTGGCCGCGCTCGAGGAGTCGGGCTGGCGGTCGATGGTGGACCAGCCGCTGGGGTTCGACGAGTCCCGGCTCGGCGCGGACGCCGTCGCCGAGCGGACCGAGGCGTTCGATCCCATGGTCTTCGGGGAGACGCCGGCCTAGGGCTCGGGCCCGGCGCTCGACCCGCGGACCGCCGGCGGATGCCTTCGACCCGTGGACCGCCGGCCGATGCCTTCGACCCGCGGACCGCCGGCGGATGGAGCGCGCGGCTCGGCCGCGGTTCGGACCGGAGCTCCCGTCGGCGAACCGCTGACCCTCA